>CAZRWM010000164.1:0-3922 GCA_964603885.1 uncultured bacterium | reverse complement strand
ATTTGGGAACTTTTTATTCCAAGCGTAAGTCAGGGCTCTTTGTACAAATTTGAAATAGAAACCCCGAACCATCAGGTGGTCCAGAAAGCTGATCCATTTGGTACCTACATGCAACTCCCTCCGGAAACGGCTAGTGTTGTATATGATCTCGAGGGATACCAATGGAGTGACCAAAAATGGATGGAACAGCGCCCTGAACGTGACCATCTTAGAGAACCAATGGCTATTTATGAGGTTCATCTAGGATCCTGGCTCAGAGATGATAATAATAATATGCTTAATTATCGGGATATCGCAGAAAAACTTGGCGACTACTGTCAGCAAATGGGTTATACACATGTGGAACTTTTACCCGTGAGTGAACATCCATTTTATGGTAGCTGGGGGTATCAAGTTGTTGGATATTATGCGCCGACTTCTCGCCACGGAACGCCCCATGATTTCATGGCATTTGTGGATCACCTTCATGAATGTGGTATTTCTGTAATCTTAGACTGGGTTCCTGCGCATTTCCCTAAAGATGGCCATGGCCTAGGATATTTTGATGGTACGGCATTGTTTGAACATGCTGATCCGCGCAAAGGCGAGCAACTTGATTGGGGTACCCTTGTTTACAATTATGGCCGAGCAGAAGTGCAAAACTTTTTGATTTCCAATTTAATTTATTGGTGCGAAAAATATCATATAGATGGTTTTCGCATGGACGCCGTGGCCAGCATGCTTTACCTTGACTATTCCAAGCCTGACGGTGGCTGGGTGCCCAATGAATTTGGTGGGCGTGAAAATTTAGAGGCAGTGGAATTCCTTAAGCATGCCAATTCAATAGTCCATGAAAAGTATCCCGGGGTTTTGATGATAGCAGAAGAATCTACCTCCTGGCCGGGAGTGTCTAGACCGCTTCATCTAGGAGGACTCGGATTTGACTTGAAATGGAATATGGGATGGATGAATGATGTTCTAGAGTTTTTTTCGAAAGATCCAGTTTTTCGAAAATATGATATGAATAAACTTACTTTCGGTATCTTGTATGCTTGGAGCGAAAACTTTGTCCTTGTTCTTTCGCATGATGAGGTGGTTCATGGCAAATATTCTTTGCTCAACAAGATGCCAGGTGATGAATGGCAAAAGTTTGCTAACCTACGGTTATTGTTGGGTTACATGTATTCACAACCAGGTAAAAAACTTCTTTTCATGGGAGGAGATATAGGTCAACAAATTGAGTGGAATCATGATCAAGGACTAGATTGGCATCTTTTGGATTATCCACTTCATTATGGAATTAATCACTACATGAGAGATCTGCTGCAACTTTATCGTCGAAATTCGAGTATGTACTCCTTGGATTGCGAATCAGGTGGATTTGAATGGATCGATTTTCACGATGCCGAGAACACAATAATTTCATATCAAAGAAAAACTAGAAATCCAGCAGATACAATTATTTTTGTCTTTAACTTTACGCCTATCATGAGGGAAAATTATAGAGTTGGAGTTCCTTTCTCGGGCCGATACGAGGAGATACTTAACTCAGATTCAGAATACTATGGTGGCTCAAATTCTGGTAATCCTGGGACAAGATTTGCTGAAGAATCTTGGACTCAAGGTCAACCTCATTGTCTCAATTTAACAATCCCACCTTTAGGTATGATCGTACTTAGACCTCTCGATGCTCCAAAAATGACGGAAGTGGGCGCCGATAAGAAATTACTTAAGGTCTATCAAATGCCAGCGGGTGTAGATGTCCCAAAACCGAAGAAGAAAAAACGATCCATAAAGAAGAAGGTTGGTCATAAGAAGAATTCGGCTTCGGCTGACATCGTAAAAGACTAGTCGTAACTATGGATTATTTACTTTTTTTTGTCGTATCGATTTTGCTTATGGCTTACTTACAAAACGAGGAAGAGGAGCCCGGAACTGACGAAGTTCACCTCTATTACTACCGTAATGATGCAAACTTCAGTGATTGGCGCATTTGGACCTGGAATGCAGATTCCTCATCCTCCGGCCAATCAATTGAACCTGAATTAGTGGAGCCTAAAAAATTTAGAGCTCGTTATCGAGTTCCTTTAGGCAACATAGGAAATATTGGTATTCTGCCGTATCGTGATGGATGGAAAGATAAGGATGGTCCGGATAGATTGCTTAACAATACAAATAACAAGGCACAAGGACAACGAATTTATCTAGTGGAGGGTGAGCCCGATCTAAGAGCTACCAAGCCCGTGATGCAGCCTCGATTAAAAAATGCGTTCCTAGATAGTAGAAACTCAATCCAAGTACAGTTCCCTTATCCAATTGATGAAGAGACTTCAACAAAAATATCCAAGATGATCAAATTTGAAAGTCCCTCGCGAAAAAAAGTTTCCATTAAAGAAGTAAACCTGAGCGAAAATAATCTAGAAGCCTCTATCATCCTGCATAAAGATCTGGGACTTGATGATAAGGATCTTTGTAAATACGCGATTCATGTGAAAGGCTTTAAAGAAGTTTATCTCCAGCCCCGAGGTGTTCTTTTTCAAAAAGAAATTAATTATTCCGTAGAGTTAGGGTTAATTATTGAAGAGTATTTAAAGTTCCGTTGCTTTGCCCCAACAGCGAGTAACGTCAGTGTGATGATTTTCGATGATGCCGGATACATCAATGATGAAACCCAGCCCTCGAGTATAATTCCTATGGCCGAAATCCAAACGGGACTATGGGAAACTACTGCAAATAAACAAGAGAATTTAGGTAAATACTACAGCTACCTCGTAACGGGCTCAGATTTTAATGAGATTGAGAAAAGAGAAGCTATTGATCCGTATGCGAAACTTGTTCAAAACCGCCGTGGTAGGGCGAAAATATTTGAAGATAAGACTCTGGTCAGCCCTGCACCAAAATTTGACAAATCTGAAACTGTAATCTATGAGTTACATCTACGCGATTTCTCCTCAGATCCGAGAGGTGGAGTTGGCCCTAAAGCAAAATTCGCTAGTCTTGGTGCAACAGGATGTCGACACCTAGACCACAAAAGGCTTAGTACGGGCCTTGATCACCTCAAAGAATTAGGAATAAATACAATCCAAATTTTACCCACGCATTTCTTTGACGTAGACCCCAAGAGTGGAGCATATGATTGGGGCTATATGCCGGTCCATTACTTTAGTTTGTACCCGGGGTATTCCGAGAATGTTGATTCCACTGTCTTAGAATTCAAAAAGTTGGTCTCCAAACTTCATGATGAAGGCTTTAAGGTAGTCTTGGATGTAGTCCTAAATCATACAGCTGAAAATCTACAAGATGCATTAAATTTCCAGGCTCTCGCTCCCGGCTACTATTATCGGAGAACCCATGATGGTCACTACTTTAATGGCTCAGGCTGTGGAAATGAATTCAAAACCGAAGCTCCAATGGCTCGTAAATTTATACTTGATTATTTGAAGTATTGGACTCAAGAATTCAAAATTGATGGTTTCCGCTTCGATTTAATGGGTTTAATGGATTACGAAACCTTCCGCTTGATTGATGAGGAGTTAGGTAAACTTAACCCCGACATTCTTTTATATGGTGAACCCTGGGCAGCTAATACCGCCGGGGTGTCTGTGCTAGGCAAAGGCTGCCAGAGAGAAACTAGGTTTTCGGTATTCAATGATCACTATCGAGATGCTTTACGCGGAGATAACTCCCCCAATGGAAAAGGATTTATTCAAGGAGAAGGCGAAAGAATAAAAATTGTTCAAGGATTCTTTGGTTCAATTCATGAATTCTGCCATCACCCCGTAGAAGCTATTAATTATGTAGCATGTCACGACAATTACACATTAAGAGATAAATTAGAGGTTTCATGTGCAGAGAGCAATGAACGTGAATTGCAGAAGATGGAACGCATGTCTGCTCTTCTTTTACTGACCTCACAAGGAATACCTTTAATTCATAACGGCCA
>CAZRWM010000163.1:0-3925 GCA_964603885.1 uncultured bacterium | reverse complement strand
TAGTGATATTCCGCATTACCTTTTTGGTAAGCTACCGCCTCTTGAAATTGATCCACAGCCATATCCAAGCGGCCTTTATTGATGTAAATTTTTCCAAGTTCGAAATAGACCTCGGGTCGACTAGGATCCAACTCATGGGCCTTCTTGAGCTTCTGAATAGCAAGATCGAGATTGCCCTCTTTTTTGTGCGTCATCCCTATGGCTACATGTATTGCAGAATTTTTAGGCTCCTTTTCAAGGGCTTTATTATACTGATCTATAGCATCATTCAGGCGGTCAAGTTCATTGTAGCAATTACCTAAGATAATATGTAACTCAGTGTCATCAGGGGATAATTTGGAGGCGTTTTTTAAATAATCACAAGCTCGAGTAAAATTCTGTTCTTTTATAAATAGCTTGCCAAGTGAGCGATTAGTTTGGAGATGATTCGGTATAATATCTAGAGCCTCATAAAAGTTTTCTTTGGCCCTTTCTAACTGACCAAGCTCGGAGTAAGCTTCACCAAGCATGTAGAATAATTCACCATTTTCAGGGCTTTTTTCTGATGCACGCTTAAAATAGCTTATTGCTTCCTTGAACTTATTGAGATTGTGTTTAATTTGTCCCATTTTCTGATGCGAGGCAGCATGATTAAATTGACGCTCTAGGCATTGACAAAAATATATTTCAGCTTCTTTAAGTTTATTTTGCTCAAAGTGCAAGTTACCTAGCGCATATAGTATGTCTACATCTTCAGGGTTTAATTTATGCGCATTTTTATAGTGTAACAATGCGCGGTCAAATTGCTGTTTACGTTCATAACCTTTTGCTAGGAGGTAGGTTGCTTGATAATTCTCAGCATCTATTTCCAATATGCGGTGTAGAATCTCGTTCATAGCTTCAATCAAATTCTGCTGCTCATAAATTCTGGCCAACTGAAACAATGCATCCATTGATTCGGGATAAAAATTCAATGCTTGTTTATATATTTCTTCAGCCTCGTAAATTCGGTCGCGGACAAGGTATAGAGCTCCAAGATCTAGCAATGCTTTTAGATGCTTTGGAGCTATGCTGATCAACTCTCTCAGTTCTTGCTCTTGAGAGTCTAATTCACCTAGAGTCTCAAAAATCTTTGATAAATTAAAGCGTGCAACTTGATTATCCGGTTCATGTTGCAGTACTTCTCTATAACGCTCTTTTGCTATAGACCACTCTTCTCGAGTGTAATAAGTATGACCGATTTCAAGAATTGCGCGCGTGTTATCAGGCTCAATTCTAATAAGATTCTCTAAGTGTTTTCTGGCCTCGAGTGGATTTTGAAGTAGGTTTTGAAGAAGTCCAGAACGCAAAAGAGCAATTGTATTGCGATTATCATAATCCAATATTTTAAGGTATTGGGCTAGCGCTTTATCATGATTATCACCCTCAAAATAAATTTGCCCCATAAGACTGTAACTTTTTATGAAAGTGGGGTCTAATTCAATGGCTTGAGTCAATTCTTGCAGAGCTTTAACATTATCACCATCTAGATAATGAATTTGGCCTTTTTCAAAATGGGCCCACGCGTCATTGGGTAATCTTTTGAGAATGGCATCGCAAACTTTTATTGCTTCAGAAAGATTTCCCTGTCGATGATGAATTTTCGCTAATTGCGAGTATGCGGGCATTAGTGTGGGGTCTAGTTCAATCGCCTGATTAAAGCTATCAATTGAGTTTTGAAAGGAGCCTTGGCTATCAAGAATTTCTCCATAATGGTAATGACATAACGCATCGTCTGGAAATCTATTTAAAGCTTTACGGCAGAAGGTCTGTGCTTTCTCAAGAGAATCTGTCTCCATGTACTTCAGGTCGCTAGATAAGTATATGTCTTTCAGCGAGAAATATGCCTCCTTTAGATTCTCATCAATTCTCAGAGCTTTTTCCATTTGTTGAATTGCCCGTGTAAGTAATTCTTCTTGATAAGAATAAAAGCTGCTGAACTTGTAGTACGCATAACCGAGTAAATAAGCCAATGTTGCATTATTGGGTTCCAAAAAAGCAGAGTTTTTATACTGTTTTATTACTTGATCGAAAGCCTCTGTGGCGTTTTCTTGATTACGATATTTAACAGTATGAAGGTCAATCAATTTTTCGCCGGCTAAAATATGATCTTTACGATGGTCTAGAATTTTTCGATATTGATTTAGAGCTTCGTCTAGCTTATGTGAACTTTCGTATGATCTTGCCAGATTTTGATAAATATGAAGTTCATGCAAGTCGGTAGGTTCATGGAGAGTAATTAGACTCAAATACGGGTTGTAACCAAAAGAGTGACTAATTCTTGCCAATTGGTGATAGCCATCGACGGCTTGATCCAAAAAACGGGTAAAATGGTAAATATTGCTCAACTTCCACAAAGCTTGTGCATGAAATGGGTCCTGGCTTACTATTTTTTGCAAACAGCTCAAAGCTTCATCATAGGCAAATCTTTCTTCATAAATACTGGATAGTCTCAAAAGCGAAGGAAGATGATATTTATTATTAGCTAGAGCTTGTTGATAATAATTCTCTGCTTTGGATAGAGCTATTTTTGTACCATGAATTCTGTGTTCGAGCTCATACACTTCGCCAATTTCATAAAGTGCTTGATCAATATTTTTATTTAGCTTTAATGCTTCTTCGCAATATTTGAGAGCTTCCTTAAAGTTTTTCTTCGGTAATTTTTCTCTTTCATGATGCAGTACAGCAAGTTTCTTCGCCCAATAATAATGAGGATCTTTTGAGTCAGAATCAATTAAAGTTGTCAAATGCTTATCTGCTCTTTTAAGTCGCTCTTTTAAGCTGTAGCTACTCTCCATTAATAGGTAACTAAGAGCTGCTGAGTATAAATCCAAAGGGCTTGTATCGCCCTGAATCGTACGATCCTCAAGTCTCAACACAATACGCTCAAGCATGTCTTTTCTACCAGAATAATCTTCATACATGTAGACATACTGAATCAATAGTCTCTGTTGTGCTTCATAGAATGTTGGGTCTATTTTGAGGCATTCTCGATAATTGATTATTGCCTCATCAAATTCGCGTCGCATTGAGCAGAGGTTGGCTAATTTATATGAGGCTTGAAGATGATTAGGGTCTGCTAATACAACTTTACGGTATTCATTCGCGGCCTCTGCCATTTTTCCCTGAAAGTAAAACTGTTCTGCGCGATTGAAAAACAGGTCGGCCCGTTCTAAGCGATCTTGTTGGGAAAGGTCCTCAAGCGAGGTTTGGAGCTGCCGGGTTTCCTGTTCTGCAACTTTTTGTTGCATTTGACCCATGTAAGAGTTTGTAACCTGTTCGATACGTTTTAGATGGTCTTTGATTTCCTGCAATAATTTGTCGCTCATATGCTTACCAATTCGGGAAGGAAATGTGAATTATAGTCCTATCAAGATAATTCCTATTCTTACATCTCCGAGTTACTTTTGACTGATACCAGGTGCTGAGAGCAATGAAATATCCGCAGCATTCAGCGCAGTTTATATCGGAATTTAGCACAAAAAATATAAGTATAAAAGATAAAATGTATGACTAATTGTGTGAGTATAGATCAGCAGTAGGTTTTTAATCGCTGAAGAATAAGTTTAATGCTTATGCTAGACTATTTGAATTATAAATAAATTTCAACCTATGGTATTTTCTTGGAAATATTTATATCTACTAGTGGGCTTAATTTTGGTAGTGAGCTCTCTCATACGTTTAATTTGGTTAAGATTCTTTAAACCGCAAGAGGGTCAAAACTTAAGCTGGAAAGAAGAATTTCCTGAAGAGATAGAACTCGTCATAGTATTAGTTGGGATTGTGCTGGGCGGAATATTGCTGCGTCAGGCCTATGTTATGTTTCACGGACTTAGCCGCAGTGCGGTATTTTAGCAAAAATATTGAGAGGAAAAATCCGATCGTGAACTTTGGTGTTGAAAGATTA
>CAZRWM010000162.1:0-3933 GCA_964603885.1 uncultured bacterium | reverse complement strand
GGACCATTTAGACGAGCTTTGAAAGAAGCCTCAGACCGCGTAAGATCAAATGAAGTATCGGTAGAGCAAACGCGAATTGAATTTAGAGTATTCACGGCGTCTAGGTCTCTGAGGTCAATAAGTTGAGGTAATTCTGGAACTTCCCTACCCGTGATGGGATTAGTCAGCAATGGATTATCTGAATCTGCAACAAAATCTGAGTTGGGCTCACTCACAGGCTCTAAAGAAACCTGTATACTACTACCTACAATATCAGTATTGTCCACTTGAAAGAAAAAGGTTTCAATGGTTGCGTTGCCAACCCTATCAATTAAATCGACTTTTACGGTATAAGTCCCTTCCGGTGCTAAACCATTTAAATCTGGATATACCTTATCCACATCCGGCAGCAGGTAGATTAAACCATTTGGTGGCTGGGTGACCAGTGTCCCTGGCACAATCTGCGAATTTGGATCGGTCACTTCAACTTTTATAACTGATGACTGTTGAGCATTTCCGGTACTCTGATCTGCAGAGTCTGCAATCTTGTTAAAGTCGACTCCTGATGCATCTCCCGTACCACTAAGTAACTGTTCATCATCAGCCCCTACGTTATCAGGCAAGTTATAATCACGAACAATCATTGTAATTTGCTGAGGAAATCCGTCCTTTGAAACCCTTTGATTATTGGAGGGTATTGTTTGAACATCTCCGGGGTTTTCAGGATTTATTCTGTTTAAACTAGGAGGATTGACATCAACAATGACAGCTCGCTGGATCTCCCCGCTGTTTAACACTCCCGAATTAAGATTCAGCTCGTTACCTGCTAAATCAAGACCTCCAGCTTGAAATTGGAAAGTCGCTGGACCAGTATCAGATGGGCCTACTAAAGGAGCAAATTCGTATTCCACGGTACCAGGATTAGCCGCAAATAACTCCGAGTCAAAAGTTGCCTGTATTGGCTGTTCTGGGGGCTCTCCGAAACCATTCCCCTGCTGTGCTATCAAAAGCGTAGGTGGCCGCTGCATTGGCTCACTAAAAGTAACCCTAACCCGGACTCTACCTGCATCAATGAAAGCCCCAGGAATATTATCAACTACTTGATTCTCAGTTCCTGCATCTTTTATCAGCTCAACCCTTGTAATTATAGGATCAACAGTATCACGAACAACGCGAATTAATTTACTTTCTCCGATATTGGCAGGCGACCCATCCTCAAATTGACCATCTTTGTCGTCAGTGCCCGCAATCCTAACAAGATACTCTCCATCAACCTGCTCGCTATTAATATTCAATTCGATCTCAAATAAGCCTGGATTGTTCGGATCAGTTGGAGGAAGTACAGCCTGTGGCGTAGATAAACCGCTCACAATCTTCAAACCTAATTCTTCCGAAGATTGGGACGGCGCGGGATCAACAACTCTAGCTCTTACAAAAACCTCTTGACTGGTGTAATAAGTGACTCCAGTTGAATATTCTAAACCATTACCCTCGAGCCCACTTCCTACAAATACTCTGAGTATATTAATTTCAGGGGGGGTCTTGTCATAAATTACAGGCAGGGAGTTACTACTTGTAACCTCTCGATTTGTTTCCACTTGGAATACTGCTATTTGAACATTCTTTTGACCAGAATTGGCAAAGAAAACCGTTAACCTCTGATCCGTACATTCAGACTCGGTTATACTGGTTCCTGAGTCACTTGGGTCAGACAGAACTGGACGAGCGGTATAAGTTGTACCGGGCCCCCCGGTGTGATTGAACGTGATAGGAAATTGTGAAAAGCTAGTCCTCAGGGATGCCCCATCATTTGGTACATTCTGGATCTCTACTGCATCAATACTACACCCAGGTGGCAAAAATGCCGTAGTACATTGCTGTTCGCTGACACTTCCTAAACTATTCCCAGTACAGGCCGCATCAAGCACCTGCAAGGAAAACGTAAATATAAAAATTGTTAATATCCAGTTCATCAACCGTGGGCTTCGACTTATTCTGTTATTGAAAATTAAATTTATGATTTTGAATTCGCTTACAGCAGTGTTCTTAAAACTGTTATTATTAAAACAACAATTACAAGGACAATGTAGGTTAAAACCATCGAATATTAACAAAAAATGACAAAAACCCACAAGATTTATATGACTTTTGACTTGAAACGTACAAAAAAGCTTACATTGACCTTCATTTTGATAAATACAACGATACTTTTTTTCGTTATTAATAGTCACGGGATTGTTATTGACAATGTAGAGATCAAAAGCCGGCTGAAGGGCTTCTATGCCAAACACGAACTAAAAAGCAAATTAAACAGTTCAGCCTGGCTCCCGAAATTTAGCTTCATAGTATTACAGTTAGATACAAACTCAAGCCGGATTCCTACTCAAATAAATTGGGAAAGCTCTTCACAAGGGCTCAGTGGATTCACCCTTGGAAAATCTTGGATGCATTATAAACCCGATGTGAAACAAATTTTAATACCATACATAATTCTCCCGGGAAAACGACTCAATTTAGTAGTGAATTATGAAGAAGTAGCTGACTCTAATTTGCAATTGCCTCAGCTTTCATTAGAGGAAGGAGAACAAAAGCATCTACAGCGTTATCAGGTAGAGATTGATACGAGGTACACAAACATTAAATTAGTGACAAAAACCCGATCTCAACTTATTCAAAACACTCCCAGTTCACCAAAACTGAAAATCGAAGTTACCACTGGTCTTCCTGCTCCTACGTTATTATGGAAATATACGCAAACTCTCAACACAGTAGAGTTTATGGGCTAGCAAACGACCTAATTCTCAAAATCCTTGTTAAATTGATACACTAACGAAAGCACTCGGGCAACAGCTTCGTAAAGACTCTCAGGGATTTCAGCTCCAATATCAACCTTTGACAAAATCTCTACCAAATCCTGATCCTCATGGATATAAACACCAGCCTCCTTGGCCCGTCTCAAAATTTCTTCAGCCACGAATCCTGCACCTTTGGCTGTAACCATTGGGGATTCGCCACTTTGCTGACCCATTTTAGGGTCATATTTAAGAGCTACTGCCTTTTTTCTCATTCGTTAAACACTCAAGTCAATCCTTTGGGGCTGAACACCCTCATCCAGATAAAATGGATCGGGAACCTCTACCTTGGAGAGGATTGTTCTCACTCCAACATCTCGTACGCCCTGTAAACCAGCCAACGATTTTACTATTTCCGATTCTCGACTAGTCAAGAAATTAACAGCTCTTACATCCTCGTTACGAAAGACTAAATCAAGGTAACCATTCACCAACCGAAACCCTATCATCGTAGGCCCCAACTTACTTAAATCAATGTACAAACTAAGACTCTTCACCTCTTCGGAGTCATCATTCCCCTCGACCGAGTCGCGACCAACAACAAGGGTTAGCTGCTGCAGACTACCATCCGTTAGATATGGTATCTGTAGTATTTGTTCCGAAGTCTCAGAGCTTGTCCTAAATAGCTTAGCAAAACTCATAATATCTTTTATTAACTTTTTAAGTGGATCTAAACCTTTGTCTTCTAGCTTAAAGAACTCTCCTTCCAAATTAATTGAGTCGCGCTTTAATTGGGCCTCCAAATCTATGCCACTTCGTTCAAAGTAGAGCTTCAAATTAAAATCTAAGTCATCGAGGACAGGAAAAAAATGACTCAAGATTCTCTGCTGATTTGAATTCAAGCTTTGACTAGATTTAAGACCAAACAATCCTCTCAAAAGAGCCACTGTATTACGATCTCCAAGTGCTTGATCGCGTCCCAATTTTAACGTTGAACGCTTAACAGGGAAACGACTCGAAATAGCTAGCAGTAGAGAATGTACACTTGATTCTGAAAAATCTGGGAGAAGAGAAGAGAATCTAAAAACCTGTTGAAATAAATCTGGCGTTAGAGGCTGTCGCATTTGCATAGCTTTGTAACCAGCAAGAAAATTCAAATCTG
>CAZRWM010000161.1:0-3941 GCA_964603885.1 uncultured bacterium | reverse complement strand
CAAATTCCCTCATCATCTCCAAGCCCCCACACTTCTAGCAAAGCTTTAATGCCCCTCCTGCCATAGGCAAACATCACCGCGTAGTCACATTCAAATTGTTTAGCAAAAGCTGATTCAAAATCATCGACAGTTTTGCCAAAAACATTTAAGGCCGCAAATAATTCCTGATGGGAGTAGCGAGGTTTAAGACGTGGAATCAACTTCATAGGTATCTCACAATTTTAGATTTTACAGGTTTTTCAATTTCGGAAGTACTGAAGTAGCCACTTGAGGCCATATGAATTCCTCTAAACTTACCCGGGTGCCCTAAATTTTGAGTTTTTTTTGGAGCACGAATTTCTTCAGTAACAAGTACTGAATCATCAGTAAACTTGAAAACCCGTAGACACATACCATCAATCTTTTTTTTACCAGTCATTAGCAACCAAACAATAAACTTCTTGAACAAATTACCCAAATACGTAGATCGAAAAATGGTAAGACTCAAACCACGTAAAACAATGAACCGCAATGGATTTGGATTCTCTTGACTAATTTTACAGAAGCCAGTCTCAATTCTGTAGTCTTCGAACTGAATTAGCTCATTATGATATTGAGTAGAAAATAAATCTCCGTTCAATAAAGTACCAGCGACTCCACCATCCTCGCAATCTAGTAATCCTGTATCTTTATCAAAAATCTTTAGAGTACCACCCTTCTTGTAGTTGATAATCGCATAGTAACGATTGGTCGATTTTATAAATAGACCCGCATCATCGAATTTTTTTTCAGAGGGATATTTAAAAGGGAGATCAAGACTGATCCCGCCTTGCGTAAGTTCAAGGTCGTCTAAGGCCGCACTAGAATACGAGTTAAGTAGTGGGGAAAAATTTCCGGAATCTATTGCATCAGGTAGTATATGTCTACCATTTGATAGGCCTTTTTCGAGACCATTGAGAAGTTTTTTATAAACAGGCAGTTTTCTACTCAACCCTACAATACCACCGGGATAAAAGACTTCTGTATTTCGAGACCCGTACAAACCTCCAATAGTACCGTCAGGATGAACAAAGTAAGTTAGAAAGTTACCGCTGCGTTCTAAACTAGCCAATAATTCCGAGTTACCCGTAAGTCTATAAGCATGATATAGATAGTAAACTGCTAGAGTCTGATACCCAGGGTCCGCTCCCTCATACTCTTTGTACCATCCTTCCGAGGATTGATATTGGAATATCATAGCAAGAAGTTCATCAGCCCGCTTTTTATGATCACCCGTGTATTTCTGCCATAAATATAAAGCTCCCACAGCAGTAGCTAGGTGATTGGAGATAATCGCATGCTCTTCATTCTCTCTAACAATAAATTCAATTAATGGTTCTAAAATCGATAAATATAATTGTAACTGATCCTTTCCGAGCTTATCTCCCAAAATTTCAATAGCTCGAAGAATATCAAAACACACTAAAGCTGTAACACAAAACGAACTTTCATTAGGATATGCTTCCTCAACTGAGCCATTGGATCGTCTGATTTTATCCACAGCTTTAATTAGAATATCCACCGAGTCAAGAGTAAAGTTTTCTGACAAGAGACCAAGTTTATTTGAAGCTGCAATTGTATGAGTCAAACCCTGCAATGTTGCGTTAGAAAAATCAGAAACCTTCCAACCCCAATAGAGTCGATCAGCATATCCTTTGGCATAAGATGCAGGATCTCGATTAATGAAGCTTAAAGCTCTTCTCAAATTATTATTAACTATTGCTCTGTAGATACCACTATTATGCATTAAAATGCCCTTCACTTAATCAATAGATTCTGCCGTGGCACTACTATTATTAATGATAGGTAATAACTCTGCATAGCTTTCATGCCACATATAATCTTTGGACATGACTCTCTGATGCCAAGATATAGAAACATGTACATTATCGAGTTTTTTCAAGTTAATTAATAAGGTTTTCGCATTTTCAAATATTTTCGAATAATCATTCCCAGCATAATCATACAATGTTGAGTCCATGATCACTTGGGGAATGACGTAATAATTGAAGGGCCTTCTCTCGGCATGATTATAAGGTCTATGAACACTTGCGCAACCGCTACGAAAGCCCAAGGAGTCATTCCATCCCAATGTAGAGTCATAATCGAATAACTCTTCATGAGCCAATGGTGTGATAATCTCATCAAAATTGAGCCAATGCTGTCTAGTTTTTTTTATGTTGAAGCCTAGAGCTTGCTCTAATCTATGTTTTTCTTCCCTCAATAGATCAGAGTTTAACGCACTGAAATAGCTACCATGCAACCCAATTTCAAAGTTATTTGAATGTAGCTTTTTAAGCGTATCAACTAATTTTAAGTCTTTATTTACACTATAACTTGGGTCGAGTAGCCAGGATCTAAATCCTTTCGATGTGGAGCCAGCATAGACGTAAAAGGTACTCTTCAAATCGAATTTTTGTTCTAGATCTCTCCATTCATCAAAAAACCAGTAAGAAGAATTACTTAATCCGAAAGTAGCCGAACGTCGAAGATATTTGAATGCTAGATTTTGCGAAGTCAAATGCTTGAGGGCATTGAAGAGATTAAAAGCGGCCTGTTTTATTCTCAGTTGCATAGTTTTACTCACGTAATCTACATCATGAGATAATTCCACAACATTCGCCTTTGTCTCATAAAATTCTAGATTTGGAAATAATCGCCTAATTATAGCTGTCAATGATTGAAAAATAAGATTCACCGTGGGTTGCAAAAAATCGACTTTACCGCATCCAGGATGCCTAAAGCTATAACTGTTAGTATTCCTTCCACTCTTAGCCTGCTCATATTCGGCAAGTCGAGAAATATAAAAAAAACAATTCCAAAAAATATCGTATGAAAATAAAAAACTCGTATCATTCGTAGTAGTTTCATTAAGAATTTGGACATCATCTATGGTTACAAAATTACTTGAATTAACATTTTGACCCCTGTAAATCCCAGGCATATTTTTTACCTTGTAGGGGAAATAGGATAAGCAATAGTCATCGCAATCCGAGACATAATTCGATAACTCAACCTTTATCTTGAATTTAGCAGAGCTCAGTCTCCGATATTCCTCAAGGATGTACTCCAGCCAAGCTACATCATCCAAGTCCGTCACGATTACAAGATTCATCACATGAACTTTCTGAACCACATCTCTATGTTTAATGCTCCCCATAGTGCTCTTCCATACTGTCTTGGTGATTCCAAATTTTTTGAAAGAGCCTCTATGTCGAATATACCTCTTTGCCTACTTTGACGAGATAATAATATATCATGCGTAAAGTCCTTGAGAGGACCTGCTAACCATTCGTTCATGGGAGTTGGAAATCCCATTTTATCTTTTCGATTAATAATCTCAGAGGGTAATACATTTTTTACCGCTTTAATTAACATAGCCTTAGTTTTACCGCCCGCAAATTTCATTGTAGGGGGCATGGTTGCAGCTAGTTCAGCGATACGAGTATCTAGCAGAGGTACTCGTGACTCCAGTGATACCGCCATGCTAACCCTATCTTCAACCTGCAATAATGAAGGTAATAAAACGTTACCATCAAAACATGTCATTTTGTTAAACAAAGAAGGAGTGCTTGGTTTGTCAAAAACTCTCTTAAACCTCCTGAATAGTTCTTCATCATTTTCCCTCAAAAAATCTGATCGGTACAAACCGAGTTCGACAGGACTTCGATTCATCAAACGAAAATAACGCGTGTCCATACCATCAAAAATACCTTGAGAAAATTGTGAGCGAAGCATTGGTACGTACTGCTTAAGTAGCGGGAGATTCTGGATTATCGAATTTATCGCCGCAGGCTAACAACAATGCAAACCACATATTTCCTCCACTCTGTACGTAAAAAATATAGTCTATTTTGCAAAACTGTGTGGGAAATTTACCTTCAACATTTTGTTGGTAATATGATTGAACCTTTTCTACGGAT
>CAZRWM010000160.1:0-3996 GCA_964603885.1 uncultured bacterium | reverse complement strand
CTGCTATTGCCTATGGACATCATGAGTGGTTATCAGGAGAAGGATATCCAAATCAGCTCACTGAGGATGAAATTTTGTCTCAGAGTAAGATGATGGCAGTAGCCGATGTTTATGACGCTTTGACGGCTGCAGATCGTCCTTATAAGAAAGCCATCCCAGTCGATAAAGCTTTATCCATATTAAAAATGGAAGTTGATCGGCGCCATTTAGATGAAGAACTAACTCGAATGTTTATCGACGGTAAAGTCTTTAGAGCTGCGGAAAATTACTAATCTGAGTCACCGTATAGAACCTTCAAATAAGTAAGCTCTTTAGCATGGGAAGTTATGAATTGCTTATAACCTTCTCGTGCTTCTAAAGGTTCTAGTCCCTTACTAAGTAGGCAGTATTCCGAATAGAGTGGAACGGTCAAATGATTGTTTAGGAATATCAGACTCAGTATCAAGAAACCTTTTTGACCCATTTCTAAAAGAAAGCTTCTTTCCCAGAAGTCAGTTCCTTTGATTTGATTACGAATCCATCGCCGATGTTTTCTATTTAAATTTTCTGAGCGAGCGTATTCCAGTCCATGACCTTCTAAGATGTCAGTGATTATTGGAAATAGTTGAGAACTTCGCTGTCTGGTAATCCTCGACTGTAGTTGTATGTAGCTATCTTGCTTCAATAGGTCATTGATGGAAGTATTAGGCGATTTTGTTCGGTAAGCATCTACCGCATAACTTATCATTCGATGAAGAGTCTTTTGCTCTGGGTTTGGTTTTTCTTTATCTACTTGGCACATTTCTTCGAAAAGTACGCGAATGAGATCGGCATTAGGCGTGTAGATCACATGCTGTTCTGCACTGAGAAGCGGTTCGCCATTCAGTAATCCATAATATCCTTGTCGATTGTATTCAATCTTTAGATTCTCTCGTTTTAACATAGCTTATTGAGACATCCTTACGAGTACAGATTGTGTGACTTCCTGCACCTCGGGATATAATTTTTTACGCTTCAAATTTCGAACCAACTTTTCAAGAAATGCCAATACAATTTCGCGGCTGGAACTATCTTTTATGAAAACCAACATTTTAATTTCCTCTATTGGTAGAAAATTTTGATTCAGTTGTTTTTGAATATATTCCTCTACGAAGTTTGGATTCAATTCCTGCATCTTAATAAGCAGTATAAAGCTATTTTTATTCAATGGTTTGGTTGATTGGGTCATCCAGCTCTGCAAGTATTTTTGAATTTGCAATTCGGGTAATTTTTTAAACCATTCGATTAACTCCAGTTCTTTACCTTTGATATCGTGCCTCAGACAAGCTTCGAGGAAATAAAGATATGTGGTGTTAGAACTTTTTAATTTTAACTTTTGTAATTCTGAACTAAGAAAGAAAGGATTCAGATTGTAACGAAAACAAAAATTGATCAGGATGATGACTTTGTTTCTGTTTGCAGATGAGGAATTGTAGAAGATCGCTTTAAGTCGATTGAGGGGGATTTTATCATCTTCGAACTCAATCGATAAACTTAATAGTTGTGAGAAAAACATAAGATTTTTTGACCACGGCATCACTTTTAGTAATGCACCAATCCTGTCATTTAGAATTCGGGAGGATGATCCAAACGGTAGCTCCAGAAATTCCTTCCATTCTTTTTCTATGTATCTGTAAAGAATATCTTCCAGTTTTTGGTTTTCGTAATGGCCTTCAATATTTTTGAGCATTTGATATGTCAGTAAAGGCTTGCTTGAATCTAAACTTTTCTCAATCTTACTGTAGCGCTTGCTATTAAATTGATTCTTTAATTGATTTAGAAGTTCACGAGCTGTTACAAACAAAAACCCACATATTAAAATTAGACCAAGTACTCGCACTGACCTTAACCTTTGTTTCTTTTTTGTAGACTTTATTGATGTCGGAATCAATTGACAGATGTAAAAATCGTTCTCCTCTATAACGATCTTTCCAAAGCTATGGGATTTCAAGCCTAATCTTTGTGAACAATAATTTCCTTTTTTCTGTCCTAATAGATTGCTCACCTTCTTTAAAAAAATCATATCTTTTGTATTTAAATTTCTACTGTTGTGAGACCAGATAAATGAAGTATGTTCAAAGTAGAAATCATTCTTTTGTTTCTTGAATTCCTTCAATAAGTACTGCATTTGAAAAATGTATTCCTCCGCATTTACTAACTTATCAAAGCAAATTAAACTTCTGGTGTTTCGTTGTTTGATTATTTCGCCACCTAGATTTATTGCGTTCAGAAGAAAAATTTCGTGATTAGCTTTTTTAGTCAGTCGATTGGTTTCAGCGGAATCATATTGGTTACGCTTGTAAGTGAGAAGGCTCAGCTCTTGAAAAATGTATGTGCAGTTATGTTCCATGAGGTAAACTAATAACATAAAAAGACTAGCGGCATAGGTCAAGGTTTCATGCGTTTACCCGATGTAGTTTACATAGACGATAATGAACTGAATCGCCACATTGTTAAAAAAAACGTAGGTACGAGTTTTAACATGCACGTATTATCCTCTGCTAAAGAGCTTTACGCGCTATTAGAAAACTACGTTCCGAGAGTATTACTCTTAGACTTGATAATGCCTGATGAATCCGGATTTGAAGTACTCAAGAATTTACGTTCCCAAGATCGCTACAACAGACTAGTAATAATCATGCTTACAGCTCGGTCCAGTAAAGCTGATATGATCCGATGTTTTGAAGCTGGGGCTAATGATTATATGCTAAAACCTCCTCATTATCCTGAGCTGATAGCTAGAATTCACAATCTGCTGCGTCAGCGTCGGACAGAGGAGCATATGCGGCTTCAGAATCAAGTGCAAACCTATGAAACTTTATTGAATGGGATGACTCACGAATTTAACAACATTTTTTCAGCATTCAAATTAAGTTTACAAATGTATGAGATGAAGGGCTCTGAGGCTTTTGATCCCAGGATTACTGAACTACAAAAATTCATAGATCGCGGAATAGGTTTAGTGAGGCAGCTGAGGACGGTTGGATATGCCAGATCTCGAAACTTAGAAATACTGGATTTACACTCTGTTTTGATAAAAGCTATTGATGATTTTCGAGAAAATAGTGATCTTAATCAGATAGAACTCAATACTATGATTGCTTCAGATCAGGTGCACTCTATTCTTGGAAATGAAGTTCAGTTGGATCAGGTAATCCAAAATTTACTAAATAATTCTCGTCATGCTATTTTTTCTCGCGGTGGTTTAGGGCGTATCGAAGTTAAATTAGATTTGGTGCCTGAAAGTAACTCAATATCATTAACTATTCAAGATGATGGTATAGGCATTGTCCCTGAAAAATTAGAGGAATTGGGAAATCTTTTCTATACAACAAAAGGTTCTCTAGGTGGCCAAATCCATGATTCAAAGTACTCAGGAACTGGCATTGGTTTAACGACTTGTCGGCGCATTTTGATGTCACACGAGGCCGAAATGGATATTCGCTCTGAATATGGTAAAGGGACCCAAATAAAAATAACATTTCCAATCAGCCAAATAGTTTGACTCTAATTTTTAAACATTCGCTAAAATAAAATTCTGTAGATTTTCATGTGTTATGACAAAGGGTTCATCTATTCTAGTTTGTAATGGATTCAATGGTATTTTGAATGATGTACCGTCCTTTCTAATCATTACAAATCCCCCACT
The DNA here is from genome assembly GCA_964603885.1 of uncultured bacterium. Classification (GTDB taxonomy): domain Bacteria; phylum Muiribacteriota; class UBA6191; order UBA6191; family UBA6191; genus JAYZAC01. The sequence continues at coordinate 329 of CAZRWM010000160.1, read as the reverse complement.
TTGTAGCATAGGCCACAAAGCAGCTAAGTCCCATATCGATGCTTGATTAATTAAAACTGCCTGACATTGTCCTTGTAGTAAACTACAGCCATGAAAACAGATAGATCCCAGGGCACAGACCTTAATGGATTCGTGAATACTGAAGTGTTTAGCATAATGAGATGATGCCATTATGTTACTATGAAACTCGTCGACCTGTACTAGAGGCTTGTGGTCTAGTAAAAGTTTACCTTGCCAAAACTCAAATTTTTGATCTGTTCCCGGTAGATTAATGGCTGCATAATGGCATTGCTCGCCATGGTATAGAGCGATTGAATTTGCATAGGTTG
>CAZRWM010000159.1:0-4015 GCA_964603885.1 uncultured bacterium | reverse complement strand
TAACTGCCAACAACAACACCAGTCTCCAGCAGGCTTACGATATTATGCTCGAAAAGAAAATCGGTAATATTGTCTTGGTTGACGAAAATAACAAGGTGAACGGAATGTATACTTTCAAAGATGTTGAAAATGTCATTCACAACTTAAATAAGGATTTTACGACCGATTCAGAGGGTCGCTTGAGAGTAGGTGCTGCCGTTGGTATTAATGACATGCAGCGAGTACAAGCTCTAGTGGACGAAAAAGTCGATGTAATTATTGTAGATAGTGCACATGGAGATAGCATTGGTGTTATTGAAGCTGTTAAGCGTTACAAGAAAGAGTTTCCCGGTTTGCAGCTTATTGCCGGTAATATTTCCACAGCCGAAGCTGCTGAACGTTTAATTAAAGCAGGAGCTGATGCAGTAAAAGTAGGACAGGGACCCGGTCAAATATGTTCTACAAGAATTGTATCTGGTATTGGCGTCATGCAACCTGATGCCGTTTACCGAGCTGCATCCGCAGCAAATAAGTACGGTGTACCCGTGATCGCTGATGGGGGAATTAGGTACAGTGGTGATATACCAATAGCGCTAGCTGCTGGAGCTGCAACAGTTATGATGGGTCAAGCTCTTGCAGGCTGTAAGGAAAGCCCAGGGGAATTACTTCATGAAGATGGTAAGCTTTTCAAGATATATCGTGGAATGGCTTCAGTTGAAGCTATGTCTGTAAAAGGTGGCTCTGATCGTTATCAAAAAGAGGCGAAAGATCTCAAAAAACTCGTACCTGAAGGTATAACCAAAAAATTACCCTACAAAGGGCATCTAGGAGACCAAATATTCATGCTGGCTGAGGGTGCTAAAACTGGATTTGGATATTGCGGTGCTCGAGACATGAAAAGCTTTAAGGAACGCGCACAACTTCATCGAATCACAGCAGGTGGTGTTCGAGAGTCACATCCTGATTCAAGGGGAATGGTCCACACTCCTCCCAATTATTCGAGGCCATAAAGGAAGTCACAAATGCAGAATGTACAAGTTGTTGTAGGCGTCCAGTGGGGCGATGAGGGTAAGGCAAAAATCGTAGATTACATGGCCCGTGAGCATGATATCGTAGTACGATTTAATGGTGGCGCAAACGCTGGACATACTGCCGAAGGCGAGATCAATGGTAAAACATTGAAATTTGTTTTTCATTTAATGCCTGCGGGAGCATTGTATCCAGAAAAACTATGTGTGATTGGTAACGGGGTGGTGTTAGATCCTGCGCAGTTAATGAATGAGATCAGGGAACTTGAAAGTCACGATGTCTCGATTCGAGAGCGTTTGTATCTTTCCGGTGCATTACACTTGGTATTTGATTTCCACAAAGCGATGGATCGTAAACGAGAGCAAAATAGGGGGCCAAAGGGACTAGGTACTACTTTTAGAGGCATAGGACCCTGCTATCGAGATAAAGCCGGTCGCTCTGGTATCCGTTTGATCGAAGCCTTGGATCTTGATTGGCTGAAAAGTAGATTAGAAGGAATACGCGCAGAGTATTTCAGTCTATTAAATGATGAGGAATTCGGTGATATTTACAAAATGGCCAAAGAGTCCCATAAGTTCGCTAAGGAATTTGAAAATCGAATCGTTGATACGGGTATGTTCCTAGGCGATAAAATTGCAGAGGGCCAAAGGGTTCTGTTAGAAGGAGCTCAAGCCACATTTTTAGACCTTGATCATGGTACTTATCCCTACGTAAGTTCCAGTAATGCCAGTGCGGGAGGTGCATGCACTGGTAGCGGATTGGGTCCTCGCTACGTAAGTTCTGTGCTTGGAGTAGTGAAAGCCTATTGTACAAGAGTAGGGTCGGGTGCTTTTCCTTCAGAAATACTTACAGAGTCTCAAGATCAAGTAGATCTTATAGATTTCAATGGTAAGACCAGAAATGCTGGCGACTATTTGAGAGAAATAGGTAATGAATTTGGGGCCACAACAGGTCGTCCCCGACGAACTGGTTGGCTCGATTTGGTAATGCTCAAAAAAGCAATTAGAGTAAATAGTTTGAGTAGTCTAGCGCTCACCAAACTTGATGTACTCGATGGTATCGAGCAGATTCCAGTGTGTGTCGCTTACGAATACAAAGGGAAACGAATTGAAGAAGTGCCTATGGATGCCCGTCATCTCAAAGATTTAAAGCCTGTTTACGAGTACTTACCAGGTTGGCCTGGTACAGTCCAAGGTTGTACGGGCTTTGAAACTCTGCCATCTGAGGCTCGTGCTTACATAGAGGCTGTGGAAGAACGTGTTGGGATAAAAGTTCATTTAATTTCTACGGGGCCAAATCGTAGCAGTACGTTAGAAACAAAAACCTAATGGAGTCAATGATTAAAAAAAGCATATGTCTTTTAAGCCTCACGCTGAACTTTTACCTTGGCGGCTGCGCACTCGGCGGGTCGGATGTTCATAATAACGATCATCAAACGGTTCACAGCGCTGTAGCTCAAAAACGTGAACTACGTCTTTTGGTTGAAACCACCGGGCAGGTCATACCTAATCGTGAAATAGAAATCAAATGTAAAGCCAGTGGTGAGATCACTAAACTGACGGTAGATGTAAGCGATAGAGTTTCCATAGGCGATTTGCTACTACAACTGGACCCTGAAAAAGAGGAGCGTCTTGTTCGGCAAAATGAAGTCAATCTAGCCATCTCTAAAGCTCGGCTCAGAAAGGCTCAATTCGAGCTTAATATAGCTATCGAAGGTCTTAAAAACGAGACTAAAAGAGCACAGTCAGCTCTTAAATCCATCCAAGTCAAAACTATCGAAGCAAAAGCACGCCTGGCGCGCCAAATTCAATTAAATCAGCAAAAGTTGTCACCACCCGAAGAACTTGAGCGAGCCCGAAGTTCAAATGCACAAGCAGAGGCCGATCTGATAACGGCTGAGGCTAGAATCTCCGATTTAAAGATTCGAGAGCATCAGATCAATCTCAAAAGGGAAGATGTTCGCATAGCGGAGGCCCAAGTTAAGGCTAACGAATTATCACTTTCGAATGCTTCCGAACGACTTAGAGATACCACTGTATTGGCTCCTATTGATGGGATTGTTGCTGAAAGACTTGTTCAGCCTGGTCAGATTATTGCCTCTGGCATAAATAATGTAAGTGGAGGTACGCGAATACTTTCGTTGCTTGACCTTTCCAAGGTATTTGTACGAGCGCAGGTTGATGAAAGCGACATAGCTAAAATTAAAGAAGGTCAATATACTAATATTTCGTTAGACGCTCATCCTGGTAGACAATTCGAAGGCATTGTTCGCAGAGTAGCGATAAGAGGAAAAATTGAGTCTAATATAGTTAGTTTCGAAGTGCGGATTGAGGTAATCAGTAAAAATAAACTACTGCTGAAACCTCAAATGACAGCGAATATTGAAATTTTAGCTCTTGAAAAAGAGAATGTTTTAACTCTACCAGTGCAAGCTGTTCGAAGAAAACGGCGACAAAACTTTGTTCTGATTCAATCTGATAAGCAAGATTCTGAACTTAGAAACATAAAAATCGGTGCCAGCAACGGAAGATTGGTAGAGGTACTCAAGGGTCTTAAAGAAGGCGAAAAAGTTATTCTACCTGAAATTGGAAGCCAAAGTCGTTGGTCAGGTAAAAGCAAATCTATCAATTCTAAAAATCAGGTATTTGGTGCCAAGAGGGGCATCCGAAGTATGGGCCGGAGATCACCTCAATGATAAAAACTTCAGGACTGCAAAAAACCTATTGGTTAGGACATAATGCGGTCAAGGCATTGGGAGGAATTGATCTCGAAGTAAAAGCTGGCGAGATGCTAGCAATTACGGGAGCCTCAGGAAGCGGCAAGTCAACTCTTATGCATATTCTTGGCTGTCTCGACTCTCCTGATGAGGGCCAATACCTTCTTGATGGTGAAGATGTTTCTGATTTTAGTGGCGATGAATTGGCCCGAACAAGAAATAAAAAGATTGGATTCGTCTTTCAATCATTCAACCTATTGCCACGAATCAGTGCTATGGAAAATGTAGAAG
>CAZRWM010000158.1:0-4044 GCA_964603885.1 uncultured bacterium | reverse complement strand
AATATCGTAGAAATCAGAAGGAAAATCGAGAAAGAGCTTTAGAGATTGCTCAACAATCTATTTCGGAGCAGCAAGATTTTGAAGAGGAAGTGATGACTGTGGAACAAAGAGAGCGTCATGAGAGAGAACGCTTTTTAATGGAGACAGCCAGAGAAAGCCCTGATGATATTGTCAAAATTATTAGATCTATGATGATGGAAGAGAATCATTATTAAAATTACTTAGGGATAGTTTGAGATGTCGGATTCGGATCTTCTTAAGGCAATAAGTGAAATAAGAGAAGGATGGCAGCTTCAGGAGAAAATCGATAAAGCTGAGGAAACTCTTCGACAGAAGAAAATGGCTCAATATGCTCAGCAAGCTCGCATAGCTGAGGGGCGAGCGGAAGAGATATTAAAAAAAGCAAAATCAGAGGCTGCGGTAATAATTGAAGATGGTCGTCAACAGGCCAATACGTTTTTACAGTCACAAGAAGAAGAGTGGAAAACTAAGAATGATGCTTGGAACCAAGAAATTCAAGCTAAACAGCAGGATTTAGACCAGAAACTTATCGTTGCCGAAAAAAGAGAATCGCAAGGTTATGAAAGTGGCAAGGCTAGTGGGTATGATGCTGGTTATAAGGAAGGGCTAGATAAATTTCAAGGTATGTTGAAAAGTTTGGACGATGTAATCGATAATATCCGATCACAAGAAAAAGCCCTGTATGAGGCAAATCTGCAGCATATGAAAGACTTCATAAAGGTTTATACAGAGAAAGTTATCGGCCAATTAAGCGCTTCTAGGACCGATGCCGTATTCCATAATATTCAAACGGCCCTTTTGGAAGTTCATCGAGCAAATCATCTAAAAGTGGTCGTTAGCAGTCACGATTTCGAGGCTATTAATGCAGTCAAAGAACAGTTTGACGGACTTTTTTCACCAGTGAAAAGAGTTGAATTACTTGAAGATAAGAATATGTCGGTCGGTGGATGCCTACTTGAAACAGAATTAGGTAATGTTGATGCTACTATCGATTCTCAGATGGCACTGTTATGGTTGGAGCTTAATAATGATTGATGAGGAACTTCCGATAGTTGAGGATATAAACTCTGATCTTAAGTCTCTAGAAAATGAGTCCGATGAATTTCGTGCGGATATACAACCTAATCTAAAGGAGAATCAAGCTAGAAAAGATTCACTTCAGTATCTTCCTCCTGGTGCAGAAATATCTTCTGATCAACTTAAATTCATAGAACAGAAATTACAGGATTTTTTTCAATGGGATATTACTTTGAAAAGGTTGGATGAGGCCAAGTTAGTAAGGGGTGTTGGAAAAATCAAGCGTGTAAGTGGTCTCTTGGTGGAAAGTATAGGACCTGAGGTTTCCCTCGGAGAAATTTGTATGATTATAGGTCGTCGTCAGGAGGAAATTCTTGCTGAAGTAGTAGGTTTCTCTGATGAGATTGTAATTTTAATGCCTTACGGTGAAATGTCTGGCTTAGCTCCAGGTTCAAGGGTTATTTCCACAGGAGGTGTTTTAAAAGTCAAGGTTGGTAATGAGTTACTTGGCCGGATTTTGGATCCAGTAGGAAATCCCATGGATGGCTTAGGAAGTTTGAGTACGAGTTCATACTATCCAGTGGATAATGAGGCTCCAAGTCCAATTGAACGGCCACCAATTGATGAAGTTTTATCATTAGGTATAAGAGCTATAGATAGTTGTCTAACTGTCGGAAGAGGTCAGAGAATAGGTGTTTTCGCCGGTTCAGGGGTTGGTAAGTCAACTCTGATGGGTATGGTAGCAAGAAATACTGATGCCGAGGTTAACGTCATCGCCCTGATTGGAGAGAGGGGTAGAGAAGTTCGAGAATTTGTTGAAAGAAGTTTGGGGCAGGAAGGTCTAAAGCGCTCGGTGGTTATTGTGGCGACATCTTCTGATCCCGCTATTGTACGACTCAAAGGGGCTTTTGTTGCCACCTCAGTAGCTGAATATTTTAGAGACCAGGGTAAAGATGTAATGCTTATGATGGATTCAGTAACTCGCTTTGCGCTAGCTCAACGGGAATTGGGTTTATCTATTGGTGAACCAGCTACGACTCGTGGTTACACCCCTTCTGTATTTGCTTTATTACCTAAATTATTTGAAAGGGCAGGAACTAATCGATATGGTTCGATTACTGCCTTTTACACGGTTTTGGTTGAGGGCGGAGATTTAGATGAGCCTGTTGCTGATGCTGTTCGTGGTTTGTTAGATGGTCATATTGTGCTTGACCGTGAATTAGCTCATCGAGGACACTTTCCAGCCATATCGATTTTGAGCTCCTCTAGCCGACTAATTATGGAGATAGCTAACCAAGAGCATATAAATGCTCAATCTAAATTGAGAGAATTAATAGCTCTTTATGAGAATTCAAGGGACTTAATTAATATTGGTGCGTATCAACAGGGTAGTAATGCAAAGCTTGATGAGGCCATATCCAAATATGAGCGGATTGAAACTTTTTTAAAACAAGATATCTCTGAAAACATACCCTTTACGGAAACCGTACAAACTTTGAAAGAAATTGTATAACTCGGTATGAAATCTTTTCAATTTAAATTACGCGCAGTACAACGTCTCAAAGAGTTGAAGCTCGATGAAGCAGAACGCGAAATTAGTAGACTGACGGAGGTCTTAGAGGAGGAGCAGAAAAAGTTGAGACTTCTATTCGAAGAAAAAACACAGACACGTGCCAGTAGAAACAAATACCAGGTCGACCTAAATTTTGTGATGGTTGAGTTTTCTCGTAAATACGAGGAAAATTTAGCTTACAAAATTTCAAGTCAGGAACTTCGTGTGGCAGAAGCGCATACTAATCTGAAGGAAACAAGGCAGAAAAGGATGGTTTTTCTTAACGAAAAACGAATCATGGATCGACTTGAAGAAATTGAATTTAAAAAATATAAGGCAAAGCGTGCTAGATTTGAGCAGAATCAGTTGGATGACATAAACTCAATAAGATTTATGTCGAACGTCACTACCGCTAGAGCGGATGGAGAGTAATTGGAATGGGCCGTTTTTTTGAAAAAATGTTAGCCGCTTTTTTGCTAGCTTTAATTTTCGCAATGGGTCTGGCACTGTTATTTATGCTCGATTTCACCGGCTTTTATGTTATCCACGATCAGTTTCCCGAATCATTGAAGAAAAATGCTACAGTCGCAAATTACATTAAGTGGGCGAAGATCAATTCTTTAGCTCCAAAAGATCAGCAATCAGTATTACTCGAAGAGCGCAGAATTTTTGTGGAAAAGCTTCTTTCTAGAATGAAAATTGAGTCAAAACGAATTTTGGAAGAGAAGGAAAAGTTGGAGTTATCTTTCAGGAAACTCGAGGAGCAGGAAAAATCTTTCAAACAGAAAGTAGATTTATTTGATCAAAAAAAAGCTGCAGAGGAAAAATTAAAAGCAGAAGTCAATAATGCGGACTTGGCTAAAAGGTTGGAAAATTTATCCACTATGTATGCCAAGATGGATCCTGCTCGTGCGGCGCAGGTCTTATTAGAATCTAAGAATAAGTCTGAGAATTTAAAGGTATTAAAACTTTTGAAACCCAAATCACTGGGTTTAATATTAGAGAATATGCCGCCAAGAGAAGCTTATGGTTATGTCTCCGAATTACAGAAGTAATAGCGAAAAATAATATATATGTTTAATATTTACAGCTTTTCTAGCAGAATTTCTTACAAAAATTACATAATCTTGATACCATTTGTGCCTATTGATACACTACGCGAGTTCAGATAACCTCGAGGGAAAGGCCGAGACCATGGAGGAACAGTTGCAGTCCATATCTAGTCCAAAGCAAGATAGAATGATTTCACTCATCGCCTGGCTGATTATTGCCAGTTTGCTTTTTTATCTTACAGTGGTCACTTTCGAAGGTTTTCTACGACTGACCCCTGAAATACAAATCACCCAGAAGGTAGAGACGACAGGGGATAATGTGGTGGCTGAATTCAGCGAAACGCCAGTTGAGATGATCAACTCCGCGAAATTACCCGACGACTTCTCACAAGACGAGGTTAG
>CAZRWM010000157.1:0-4107 GCA_964603885.1 uncultured bacterium | reverse complement strand
CAGTTCGCGCAGTACTCGGTGCATAAAACAAGGTCCTGGATCATCTGATCCAGGACTCTTGTTTAACAAATTTGGCAACACCCTCACCTGCGATTGCCAAAAAGCAAAGATACTAATGACGAACGCCGGATACCCATAGGGATTCGAGCATTATGGAAACAATATAAGGGGGTCTTGATCCATGAGACAGGAACCACCAAAGATAGATTATATATTACTGGGCAATGGCCGCATGGCAGGTCACATCCTACGCTACTTTAATTTACTGGGTTTACATGTTGCGCAGTGGAGTAGATCTATCACTAAAAAACATGGCGAACCAATAGGTACAGCAAGTCTTCAGCTGCAGAAACTTGAACAAATTAGTGACTATTCGAATATTCCTATTCTGATTGCTGTGTCAGATGATTCAATTCTATCTTTAGTGAAGCAAATAAGACAACTTACGAAAAATCATTTGATTCACTTCTCGGGCGCATTAAGTAGCGATAAATTAAATGGTTCCGCATTCAGTATGCACCCTTTGTATACTTTCAACTTCGAAGCCATGACTCTCGCTGAATATGAGAAAATTCCTTTTACCTGTGAACCAGAGGGTCCTAATTTTAATGAGATTTTTCCTCATTTGAAAAATCCGAATGTCGAAATTCCAAACGCAAACCGTCGGCTTTATCATAGTCTAGCATGCCTAGCTAGTAACCTTCCTGCCATGATCTGGAATCAATGCGCTGAAATTTCTTCAGATAATTTGAATCTGGATTGGAAAATTTACAGGCCTCTAGTTGAGCAAACACTGAGGAACGCCTTTACAAAACCTCAAGATTGCATTACTGGACCAATAATACGACGTGACTGGAATCTTGTAGATTCACAATTGGAAGTGCTTCCACAAGGTACTGCAACTGAAATGTATGAGCTTGTAGCACGTAACTCAAAGGAGTCCCAATGAAAATTCATGACTTTAATAAAAGATATAATCAGTCTGAGAAACAACCAATCACTATGATTACTAGCTACGATGCTTTCTCAGCTAAAACCAGCCATCAGGCCGGCGTGGATTGCCTTCTGGTGGGAGATTCAGTTGGTATGGTCGTTTATGGTTTTGATAGCACCCTACAAGTAACTACGGAAATGATTGCCAGACATACTCAAGCAGTAAGAAGGGCTGCACCAGAAGCCTTTATAGTAGCCGATATGCCATTTATGAGTAATCGTAAAGGGTTTGAAGCATGTATGAATGCGGCTGAAGAACTCATGCGCAGTGGTGCTAATGCTATCAAACTTGAGGGCGCCCGCGGTAATCTGGAATTTGTACGTCATTTGGTGGATTCAGGTATTCCAGTTATGGGTCACCTGGGACTCACTCCCCAAAGTTTTCAAGTTTTTGGTGGATTTAAAGTGCAGGCCAAAGAGCAGATGGAGCAGCAACGCCTTCTTGAAGAAGCTGAGCAGCTTCAAAGTGCAGGAATTTTTGCTCTTGTCATTGAATGTGTTCCCTCTTCGATTGCAGAAAAGTTGACTCACAATCTCAAGATACCGACTATTGGAATTGGCGCCGGTGCTGCCTGTGATGGTCAAGTACTAGTATGGCATGATTTACTAGGTTGTAATTCAGGGTTCAAACCAAAGTTTCTTAGACGATATGCCAACCTTGATGGGACTGTTACGGAGGCTATTCAAAGTTTTGTTAATGAAGTAAAAAAGGGACAGTTTCCTTCAAAAATTGAGAGTTACTCTTGAATCTAATTTCAAATCCAAAAGAAATGCAGCAATGGTGCGGACAGCAAAGCACGATTGGCTTCGTTCCTACCATGGGGAGTTTACACGATGGTCATCTGTCCTTGGTACGTAGAGCTCGCAAAGAAAATGCTAAAGTCGTTGTAAGTATTTATGTTAATCCAACTCAGTTTCTACCTGGAGAAGATTTCGCCAGTTATCCTCGAGTACCTGAAGATGATTGTAAACTACTTGAGGATATCAGTGATGTAGTGTTCCTACCTACTGACAATCTGATGTATCCGATTGATAAGAAGGCTCACAGAATATCAGAGAATAATTTGTCTTCCAAGCTATGTGGTGCAAGTCGTCCAGGACATTTTGATGGCGTTCTCCTTGTGGTTCTGAAGCTTTTACAAATGGTACCAGCCACCCGAATTTACATGGGATTAAAAGATTATCAACAACAACTACTTATCAAAAATATGATTGAGGATTTTTTTGTGTCCACCGAATTGGTTGCCTGCCCCATAATTCGTGAAAAAGATGGGCTTGCCCTTTCCTCGAGAAACGCATATTTGAACAAACATCAAAGAGCATTGGCACCAGAGTTGTACTCTAGCATTCGCAACTTCGGTCTTTTATCGCAAAAAATGGATTTGAATAAAGTACGAAATAAGATCAAATCTCAACTGACCGCCCTCGGTTTTACGGTAGATTACCTTGAAATTCTCGATGAAAGAACTTTAGAACAAATATCGGATTTATCTGTTCATGCCAGACTGTTTGTAGCAGCCTACTTAGGTAATACTAGGCTAATTGATAATTTAGGAGTCTCAGATGCCTAAAATATTGTTAATTGTCAGTGGCAGTGTTGCAGCTTGCAAGGTGCCACAAGTGATTTCACTTTTGAAAGAAGATCCCTCGATAGAAGTGCGCTGTATTTTAACAAGTGGTGGTGCCCGCTTTATTACGGCGGATACTCTAGCTTGTCTCACGGGTCATAAGGTATATGTGGATGCGTTTGAATTTCCCGAAAGATATCTGCATATAGAATTAGCTCGCTGGGCAGATTTGATTGTCGTTTTACCTGCCTCGGCGTCATTAATCGGCCGTTGGGCTGGCGGGCAAGGTCAGGACTTAGCAGGAATGTTATTTCTCGCGGATGGATTAAAAACTCCTACGCTTATGCTACCTGCTATGAATACCGCAATGTGGGAACACCCCGCAACAAAAATAAATTGCTCAGTTCTAAATCGATGGGGCGTAAGCATAATGCAACCAACAGAGGGCGTTCTCGCCTGTGGGGAAACTGGAAAAGGCAGACTACCGGACCCGAGCTGTATTGTCATTACAATTAAAGATTACTTCAAATCAGACATTGGAAGAGTCTTGGTAACTTATGGCGCAATTTCTGTATCTATAGATACAATGCGGCAAATTACCAATTTATCCTCTGGCAAGACGGGTAGCTATATAGCGAGTTCACTATCTAAATCTGGTTATGCAGTGGATACGCTTCATAGCAAATCATCACAATCAGCTGAGGGCTGCAATAACATAATTGTAGAGGATTTTCAGGATCTGCAAAAAAAGCTGAACTCAAAATTGAAAAAACAGAGATATAACGCCGTTTTAATGCTGGCAGCAATACCTGATTACGCGCCCGTCTCTATCGAACTGGGTAAACAGAGCTTCTTGGCACATGATCTAAAAAGTATCAAACTACCAAGTAATAAATCTCGAAATATGACAATCCACTTGGATCGCACGCCTAAGTTAATTGATAACGTCAAATTATTGCAAAAAACAATGCTCATAGGTTTCAAATTCACTGCAGTAGAGTCAGAAGGTTTAAATGCTGTAAAGTCATTAATTAAGCATAGTAACGCCGATTACGTTCTCCACAACTGGAAATCGGGAATCAGCGAATCAAGCCATCAATATTGTCTGTATGACAGTAATTCCAATCTACTAACAAAAGGTGTTAATAAAGTTGAATTAGTTGGGTCTTTGAAGTCAATTATCAAGGAGAATAATCAATGAAACTTGTGCTTGATATAGGTAATACTCATGTTCATGGTGGCGTTTTCAGTAATGATGTCATCGAACCGATTGAGACATTTAGACTAAAAACTATGGCGGACATGACCGCAGACTCCTTCGGAATAAAGATTTTAGCTTATTTACAGTGCCGTGGGGTCGACCATTCTAAAATCAGTGACGTTGGTATCTGCAGTGTAGTTCCCTCCCTGAGAGCTGCGGCTACTGAGAGTGCCCTCAAATTTTTCAATGCTTCGAGTTTTGAAATTCTATCTGGAATAAAAACCGGTCTCAAAATTAAGATAAAAAATCCACAAGAACTTGGTGCTGATAGAGTAGTAAACGCTG
>CAZRWM010000156.1:0-4312 GCA_964603885.1 uncultured bacterium | reverse complement strand
TTCAATCAGCACAAGATGTGATGAAATTTGATCGGTTTATTATTTCCCTCGACTTGGCTAAGACCAGTAACTTTCGCACTCTTGTCTCATCCCGTAGCTGGGATATGGTGATAGTTGACGAAGCGCATAAGTTAAAAAACAGTAAAACGTTAAACTTTCAATTTGTAAAGGGTCTTACTAGCCGCTACATGCTACTACTGACCGCAACCCCCATTCAGAACGAACTACTCGAACTTTTTAATTTAGTACATCTGATAGCTCCTGGTAGCCTAGGTACGCCAAACCAATTCAGGAAATCTTATGTCCATCCCGTTAATAAGAAACTTCCACAAAATGAGAGAGCGCTCCGGCAGCGTCTGAGTCGTTACATGATTCGTAATTGTAGGCTAGAAACGCATTTAAAGTTACCTCCTCGAAGAGTTTTAATGAGGCGACTGGCGGCTGGTAAAGAAGAGAAGTCAGTATACGAAAGTCTCACGAAGTTCATTCGTGAGAGTTATTATATGGTATCTCGTACGCCTCATGGACTGAATCAGTTGACTTTAATGTTACTTCAAAAATTGGCGACTTCCTCACCCGAGGCGTTACGACTTTCCTTGGAGGGGATACTAAAGAAAGGCGAATTAAGCGGTGAGATGGAAGATAGCTTCTTGAGTATCAGAGAAAGCTGCCACAAAGTTAAAAAGGCAGTAAAGTTTGAGGAGGTCATGCGCTTCGTAACCCAAGAGGCGGAGGGTGACAAGGTAATTGTCTTTACTCAATTTCGGGCGACACAGCAACAGCTAATCCGTTTACTACAGCAGGAAGGTATATCCACGGCAGAATTTCATGGAGAAATGAATGTTCAACGCAAGCGAAAACAGGTTGAAAGATTTCGTAATGAAGCACAAATTTTAGTCTCTACTGATTGTGGAGCGGAAGGCTGGAATTTGCAATTTGCGAGGATATTGATCAATTTCGATTTACCCTGGAATCCAATGAAGGTCGAACAGCGTATAGGAAGAGTTCATAGGTTAGGACAGGAACGTGAAGTATTGATCTTGAACTTCTGTATCAAAGATACTATCGAAGAGCATATAGTTAATTTATTGAGCCATAAAATCCGTCTGTTTGAGAGGGTTGTTGGAGAGCTAGAGATGATTCTAGGACATTTGAGCGGAGAGTTAAAAGAGATAGAAAGTCTGGATGCTAAAATTATGGAAATTCTAGTCAAGTATTCTGATAAAAGCGAGCAGAAGAAAGAGATAGAATTTTTGGGGGATGAGTTCAAGAAGGCTGGGCAAAACTTTGAACAGGTTCGCAAGTTACAGGAAAATTTTTTGGGGAAAGGCTCTTTATGAGTCAATTTACTAAACTAGTTGAAGGTATTAATACTCTGCACAAGGAGTTTGAAACTAAAAAGAATATAGATTCTGATGATTTTCTCGCTATAAGAAAATTAGGGACTTTGCAAGATTATCTGCATGGACAATGTGTTCATTTCAAATCTTCAAATAATATGGAGGGCTTATTTTTGGCTCTTCGTTTAAGTTGTCGGAGACCGCTTTCTCATCAGGTGTGTCAAATTTTCATATATGATCGTAAAAAAAGTAAAGTATTTCAAGAAGCGGATACTGTTGGTTTTATGAGAAATTTGACAGTCAAAACCACTGTGTCGAGAGATTTAATGCGGTCTAACTTAGATGTGTTCGAAAACTCAATTTTCTCCTGGGTTCAAAAAGAAGTTCAGAGTATCCAGGACAGCTGTAAAGAGAGCTTCATAGAAGAGCGAGACCGATTAGAGACCTTTTACAAAAAACAATTTGAAGAACTCGTAAACAAGAAAAAATCTGTTTTTTTTCACAATTATTTTTTTGAGAAAGAAGCACGTATCAAAGAAGACATAAAGCAAAATCATGTAGAAATGAAAGAGCAAGAGGCTCTATTGTCTTTACGATATCAACCTCAATTTAAGATAGATATATTAGTTTATGGAAGTTTAGCCTCATGAAGAAGGTTTTTGGTTTCGTATTTACGATGCTCTTATGTGCCTTCGGTATCTATATATATCTGCTCAGTCCTTCGCAGGATGAAACTGCCGGAGACCGAAGTTTTGCCAAGAAAGAATTTAGGGCAGCGGTAGTTTTCTACACGAGAGCATTAGCAAATAATAAAACTTCGTTCAGCGAAGAGAGGATTCTATTTAAGCTTGGTAATTCGTACCGATTGTCTGATGAGAATCAGAGGGCTTTTGATTTCTATTTTGCCATACTAAGGAAAAATGAAGATTCGGTTTACAGGGAGCGTATTCAATCATACTTACGCTATGAGGTGAAAGATATCGAGATGGAGAGGAGTCTGGGTGACATAGAATTGGAGTCAATTAATTTAGACGAGACAGCCAATGAAAGTTTGTTTGAGCTGAAGAAAAAGCGAGATAAATTGTACTTGAAATTGCTACATATGCTTACTGATTCGGCAGACAAACCTCAAAATTATGAACTCCTGGGTGTTTACAATACGTACACAAGTATACAAACCAGTTATCTTGCTAGTATAAAAAGTTCATCGGGTAATGCGAGTAAAAAACTGGAGCGTAAAATATCTAAAAAATTTGTATCGCTTTGGATGGATGAGGTAGGAATCAAAGATTTTTCATCTCTTACAGATTTGTATAAAATCAAACATATTGCTGCTGAAGATTGGGCGACTTGCTTCAAAATCAAGAGTGACCCCCCCGTGGATGCTTTTTTTATCCATGTTTCAGAGAAAGTTCATACAAATTTATCCATTCAAGTGTCAAGATTGTACGATTTTCACGAAAAAGCCAAAGTATTCCTAGTATTTGACGATAATAATCTGGAAAGCTTTCCACATGAGAAGGTGAAGGCTCTAGCTGATAGTGTCTCATTTTTGCAATGTGGAGAAAAAAACACCTGTGCGGAGGTGATTCGCCAGTTGATTCATCGTAGGAGTTTATGGCAATTCGGTGGTTAAAAGATATAGGAATTATCAAGCGGATTCTAGCTGAGGCTGAGACCTCTGCAAGGCTTATAGCTATACGAAGCTTGGAATTGATGCTTAATACAGACGCTTTAAAAGTTCTTGAGGAGTCCCATGCTAATGCTATTTCCTTTGAGAAATTCTTTATCGAAAAGGCAATAGATAATATTAAAGAATTTAACGAGTCTGGGGTTGTACCAATTGAAATTCAGAAAGCGTTAGAGAAGCAAGAGCTTTTGACTAAAGATTCAGTAAATTTCAAAGGTTTTGAGATAGAGGGTGGATATAGTGATGAACCTGTTCAAATTGGTGATCTATCCTCGGCATTATCATCCCATAAGTCGCAAGAATCAATTGAAAGTGTAGAAAATATACCAGATTCTAATTCCCACAATGAAAAGCTCGATGCATCGGATGAAACTAATAGCTCCACTGTAGATTTAGCCTCTTCAAATGATCATGGTATTGAGAGTAGTAAATATGAAGTTGATATTGATAGTTTGCAGTCTATTCAGCAGTCTAATAATACTTCAGTTCTAGGTGATATTTTGCCAAATGATACATTAAGTTCCGTTGAGACTCCTGATACAGTAGCTGAACTGTTAGATTCGAGCTCTGTAATCGCTGAAACAGAAAAAGAGGATGTTAAGCTAAAGTCGGGAAACGCTAACGCTGAAATTTCAGACCCAAACGAAGAAAGGGTAAGCTCTGAAGCCAACAGCTCAGAGTCTGAACTATTTGATGAATATCAAGTTAATGATTCGTACGATGATCTCTTACCCTCTTTGGGTAGCTCTGTTACAGATGATTTAGATTCGTATGACGATTTACTGCCTCCATTAGAACCTTTAAGTCATGGTGAAGATCAAATAGGCGCCTTTGATAGTTTACTCCCTCCAGTGGAGGCATCGACTGTAGATGGAATCGATAAATTTGATGACCTATTAGGGTCTCCCAGTGCTGAGGCTTCAGATAATTTAGAAGATGATTATAAGGATTTATTACCACTTGAGTCTACCGATGATCTCTTAGATCTGCCCATGGAAGGCGATACTCAGAAGGTGGATTATGATGATTTACTACCTCCGCTTGGTACCTCTAATGTATCGAATTCAAATGATTATGATGACTTATTACCACCCTTAAATGTTGGTCCTACAGAGTACGATGATCTACTTCCTCCAATGTCACCCGATATTAACTCAGAAGATCTATTACCCCCATTGAAAACTGATAAAGAGCAAAATGAGGATTCGGCTGATACTTACGATGATCTATTGCCACCTCTCAAATAATAATGAAAAAACTGACCATTTTTGTTTTATTCGGA
>CAZRWM010000155.1:0-4316 GCA_964603885.1 uncultured bacterium | reverse complement strand
AGATTTTCCGTAATATTTATGAAGACATGGTGGCACAAAATAAAGAATCTGCCAGGCTTTCTGAGTCAGCTTAAGCGATCTCTGCCGTTCCGTAACACCCAGTTGAACTTTTTAGAAAGGGCCCTAGGGCGTTCCACGTTTCATTCGCAGCCCATGGTATTGCAATTGGAGTTCACCAACAGTTGCAATCTTAAATGTATAACATGTGGACATTCTTATTGGAATAAAAAGCTGAATTCACCGCGCTTTCTGCAGAAATCTATGATTGATAACTTAGAGTCAATCCTCCCCTCTTTCAGTGAGCTTCTCATTGGAGGATATGGAGAGCCTACCTTGCATCCTGATTTCTGCCAATTGGTAAACTTTTTCCGACAAGATGAACATCTAAAGATATCTATGATTACGAATGGAACCTTATTGCATAGGCATTGGAGTTGTCTTGAGCAGTTTAATACAATTATTTTGAGTATGGATGGTGTTGGTGATGTGTATGAAAAGCATCGTAAAATTCCATTCTCAAAATTCGTAGGTAACTTGGATAATCTATTTAGATATCGAGATGGTCTCTCAAAGGGTGATAAGGCATGGCAAGGTCCCTTTGATGTTGAAGTTAACTTAGTTTGGAACAAAGCGACTCATGCAAATATGTCAGATGCTCTAAATTTTCTTCATAAGTATCCGATTTCAAGAATTCATTTTCTGCCAGAAAAAATGTATGACTTTTCGCGGAAAGAGGAGAGTTTGTTTCACTTAAAAAGTCTCCATCAGGTGTATACTGATATACAGAAATGGCAGCGAGAATTTAGTATGAAAATCGAATTTCCCAACTTCTTAAAACATGAGCTGCCTTGCAATCAACCCCTCGATATGGTCTTTCTCTTAAGCAATGGCGAAATGATGGCATGTTGCTCTGCAATTTTCCATGGTCACGGACATCGATTCAGCCTCGGCAATCTGACTAAATATGACGGAAGTTTTGCCAAACTTTGGAATCAACCATCAATGAAGAAATTTCGCAAAGCTAGATTCGGGGCCGGTGATTATCCTGAGCCTTGCAAAGATTGTGCGTTTCGCTTTGTAAACAATACCCAACTAAGTAGGGATTTAGGTTTGCAGGGAACCCCTAATGTCTGAATTAAATCCTATTTTGCAGCAAAAACTTTTGGAGCGATATCTGAAGCTTGTTGAGGCGAATCATAAAGCCAATGATTATGCGTTGGAACGAAACCGTCAATTAGATGATGTTAAGCGAGAGCAAAAGCGTCTAAGTAGTTTACTCAAAACGGAGAGAGCTAATTTAAGAGAAAGAAGTAAGGAACTGGAGCAATCGAATGCCCTCCTGATGGAAGAGCGTGAACTCCGAGCGCAAATAGAATTAGATCATCAGAAATCTGCAGACTATATCGAGGAGCTAGAAAAGGTAAATTTGAAATCCGTTGAAGAACTTAATGCTCGGATATTTGATCTGCGTTCATTACAAGAAAAGTTTGATTTGCAGGCATCGGAAATTCAGAATTTAAGCGAGTATATAGGCATACTAGAGGCCCGTAGTGAAGAACAAATACAGGAAATTCACAAGTTGGGAGAATACGTGAACCTCTTAGAGTTACGTAGTGACAGCCAACAGAATGTCATTGATAAGCTAAAGGAGGAATGCGAGACAGCTCAAGGTGAACACAAAAAGTTGATTGAATTGTCGAATAAACATGACCAGCTAGTGCAATTTAGTAAACAGCTCGAAACTGAAAAAGCTGGTTTATTAGATGAATTAAGTTATCGGCGAGAGCAGTCTGCGCAACATCTTACGCAGATAAAACATTTAACAAGTGAACATTCAAAATTGATGGAATGCTTGAAGAATCAGAAACAGCAAATCGAAAGACATGTTAAAGACGGTGAAAATCTAAGAAATGAGCTTGAACGTTTACAAAATCATCGAATTGCCTTAGAGGAGTCAAATCAAATAGTTAGCAGTGAGCTAGAGCGCATGCAAGAACTCCATAGGCAGGAGCGTGCAGAGCATAGTAAACTAGTAGAGACGATTTCTGCACTTGAGCTTGAGGTAACGGTGCTGAAAACTGAACGACAAGATTTTCTCGATCAGCGCGATAGGCTTCGGGGCGAATTAAATGCTATTCAATCTAGACTTATTTATCGAATTTACAAAGGTATCAAAAAGAGTTTTGGAGGTCGGGGCTGATGAGTAGTCCTCATACTTCACATACTGACTTAAAAGATATATTTGTACCTTTTTTCAAGGATAAACATCCCAAACCCCGATCTATAATTCATAAATTTGCGAGCTCCAAGAATAGCTTTAGAAGTAAATATCAGAATTTACTACCTAGTGGAGTCAAATTGAGTAAGGCTATTCAGGATCTTATTGATGTTCTTGATATTCCGATTCCTAAGAAGGATTTCCCAGACTTTTTGAGAGCTTTGGGTGCTGTTTGCAACACAACCTTCATCGGACCAAAAAGAATGCTATTTGATATCACCTATGGGTGCAATCTTGATTGTGTTTATTGTAGGCGCCACTCCGCAATTAATCCTGGTGATCCAGAAAAGGCCGAGCCTGCCTACAAAGATTCATTTTTATCATTAGACAGAATACGAGACACACTAGATGACGCTTTGGAATTAATGGTTGAAGAGATTTTGTTAGTGGGCGGTGGAGAGCCCACAATTCATCCAATGTTTAAGGATTTGGTCGTTGAGGTCAAGAAACGTGGCTTAGGCTTAAATTTCAGCACTAACGGATTAGTTCTAAAACCAAAACTAGTTGATCTAATCATCGAAAATGCTGTCGACAATATTACCGTGTCGGTTTCAGGAGTGAGCTTTGAGTCTTACAAGGCGACTCATCCCATGATGAGTAAGAGAGGCTACGAAAAACTATATGACAATTTTAAGTACTTAAATTACAAGCGTCGAAAGCTGATTCAAGAGACGGGTCAAGAATTTGTTAAACCTTTTACTATTTTTTTACATGTTATCACCTCAGATAATTATCATGAGGTTCTTGATATGGCCTTCACAGGGATTGAGTACGGCTTTGATACAGTTTGGTATAAGCTGGTACATCCGAGTCAGTGGTCGCGTCATCTATGCTTAAACCAAGAGCAAGCGGAGCAGGTTAGACAGCAATTTAAAGTTCTACGCGATTACCAGGATCGGCTAACCATTAAGATCGATGATTACATGGATGAGGAAATCAATAATTTAGATTCAACAGGAGATTGGTCAGGTTATTTTCACTCAAAACGTCGCTGTTTAGTGGGTTGGAATTTTTCATACATGGATCTCAGCGAAGATTACAGTTTTTGTTGTGGAGATAAAATTGTGGGAGAATCTAAGAATGTAGGTGGTTTTGAAGACTTTTGGAGGTCGGAACAGTATTCGAAGTATCGGAGTTCTGCCCGTGACATTAACTATGGTGCAAACAACAAAGAACTATTTAATGACGGATGGTTGATCGACGATTTTTGTAAAAGCTGCGATAATACTAATTTTAATGGTGAGATGGAACAATGGATTCAGCGTTACGGTCTCCAAAAATTTCTCCCAGATTTAAGTAGAGCATAGGTTAATAATATGAATATATTAATGATACATCCTCACGATATCTACAGCCCAGTGGAACCATGGACCGTTCGTGTGACGTATTTGGCTAACGAATTTACCAAGATGGGTCACGAAGTTCGCTTGGTTTACCACCTTGAGAACCCACATGCTGAACCAGATATAGAAAAGCGCAGACAGGAATTTCCTTTCAAGACAATTCCGATGATTCGGCATGCAGGAACACTTCTTATGAAGACTAAGCGGATGATCCAATTGGCAGCTTGGGCTGACGTAATTCATTTTCAAAAGTGTTTTGCATATGTGTCGATTCCCTCCATAATAGCCGGGGCTGTCACTGGTACCCCTGTTCACTATGATTGGGATGATTGGGAGGCCGAGATCTTCAGAAATTCCAGTCCAGGAGATGATTATTGGTATCGCTACATAGATCGTATTGAGAGGGCAGTACCTTATTTAGTAGATACAATTAGCGTAGCTTCCAAATCTCTGTGGGAAAAAGCCGTAAAGATGGGTAAAAGCCACACACATGTTTTTGAAGCTCCGGTAGGAGGAGATCCTAAACGCTTCGAGACAGCTGAACTAGATACTACCATAATTGAGCGTCAATACGATTTGAGAAATCCTGTAATTACCTATTTGGGTCAATTGCATGGAGCCCAGTATTGTTCTTTGTTTTTACAAATGGCCAAGACCTTAAAAGATGAAGGCTTGATCGCGACTTTCTTCGTTGT
>CAZRWM010000154.1:0-4415 GCA_964603885.1 uncultured bacterium | reverse complement strand
ACAAATACTTCTTTTTAAGTTCTTGTCTCAAAAGGTATTCATCAATTCTGTCAGCGATAGTTAGAACGATAAGAAAGGAAAAAAGGGAGAGTATGACTGGTTTAAATTTAATTCTCATACTCTAAAGTATGCCTAAATGTGAAGAATCGAATAGTGCTAGTCACAGTGCATCTCGAAAATAGCAGAGCGGGATACTAGGTCTTGAGCATGGTCATTCTGCTGAGATAAAGCTTTTTATTCTATATTTCTCAATTCAAACATCAGCTTTCTAAATGCTTTCTTTTCACTTGTGTTTGAAATCTTCTCACCGAGTACCTGCTTTTCTTCTTCCGTCCCTTTAGCAAAAGCTATAGAAAGAATATGGTGCAGA
This sequence comes from uncultured bacterium, assembly GCA_964603885.1. Lineage (GTDB taxonomy): Bacteria > Muiribacteriota > UBA6191 > UBA6191 > UBA6191 > JAYZAC01. The sequence continues at coordinate 4,045 of CAZRWM010000154.1, read as the reverse complement.
TTAGTGTCAACTTTATGAATATCTTGCAATGCTTTGAGTTTCTCCTCTGATGTCAATCTGAGTAAGTTAAATAAATTTTGCAAAGCTTCAGCTCGGTTATCCGCGCCTCTTATTCCCTCGAGTCCGAAGCCTAGGTAAGCTACCTTGCCTGCACCGAAGGTATTGAGAATCCCGGCAGAACCCAATAATGAATATTGAATAATTGATTTTGAATTTTTACCGAAAGGCTTTAAAACATCAGGCTTAGACTGGTTGTCAGCACTATCACTGCCATTCAGCTTCAACTTTAGCCCACTCTGCTTAAACTTAATATTACGAAACAATCGACGTTGATATTTATATCGAGCCCCAAGCACTTCATAGAAAAAATTAGTATCTCTAAGGTCATTACCGATACCGTGGCCACTTAGAAGTAATTGGCCACCATACTGTAAGTACTTTTTCATAGACTTCTTTTCGGAGGTATCGAGCACAGTTTCTTCGGAGTCGCCTGTAAACCAAATAACTCTTTCATAAGACATCATCCGTGCAATATTTGAAACTCTTGAAGATTCACTATGGTGAGATACCTGATTTGCTCTGAGAGCAGCTGAATAGTAGCTGGCAAAATCTGAATTTGGGTCATCATTAACTAAAAGACAAGTTGCTGCCTCACTAAGTTTTACTTCGAGATCTAGATCACTAATTAAATTAATTTCAAACGTCTGACTCAAGTAGCCTCGCCTGACTACAGAAATTTTATAATTTCCGTGAGGTAGGCTTTGGGTAATCTTTCCCTGGTTAGTGGTCAAAATTTCCAAAGGGGAGTCATGCACTATTACCCATGATTCATCCTCAGTGCCGGCTGTATTAACATACAGTTGAGATACCGGCAAAGCTTCAAATTTGAGAGATAATTTTGTAGTCTTTAAAGCCGTCAAATTGATTTCTTTTACGATTGACTTATAACCAAATTTATTAATATTGATGGTATAAGAACCCTGGGGTAAAGCTATATCTAGATCTTCATCATTAGTTAGTTCAAAATGACTGTTACCAGGTTCAATTTTTATAATCAGCTTACCTTGTGAAGAATTTTGATTTTCTAGGACTAAACGACCACTATTCAAAGTTTTCTCGACAGCTGCCAAAGCATTGACGCGACCATCACCGAATTTATAATCAAAGCCTTCGTTACCAAAATCTACCGCGGTGGCTTTTAGAATATCTTCAATTGCTGCTACACTTAGCTCGGGAAAAGCCTGAAACATTAAGGCAATTACTCCGGCAACATGGGGTGCTGACATGGAAGTACCGCTCATATTAACATAGCCACCGTTGAGGTCACCGGAATAAACGTCAACACCAGGTGCTGAAACATTAGGCTTTCGAAGTAATGTACCGCCTCTCAAGACAGGTCCTCGAGAAGAGAATGTGGCAATAGCATCATCAGAATCAGTTGCCCCAACAGCGATAGTCTCGGGGAACCCACCAGGATAACCAATGGTTTCCTTCCATGGACCGCTATTTCCGGCTGAGAAGACGGGTACAATGCCTAACTCCCGCCAGGTTTGTACTGCCCTCTGAAAAGCACTCGGATCAGGCATTTCTTTGAGCTTCCAGCCCCAAGAGTTAGAAACCAGTCTTGGATGATCAGGCGTATTAGGATTACCATCCGGATCAGCCATCCATTGCATGGCCTCCAATTGTTTTGAAACTTCAGTGCTCGCATCATCACGGTAAATCTTACCTACTATGAATTCTACATCGGGAGCAACACCAATTGATTTACCGCTAGTTGCTGCACCACCGATCGTACCAAGACAATGCGTGCCATGACCGTGTCCGTCATTGGGTTTGTTATCTGGTTTATTAGAAACAAAATCTCTGGAGCGTTTCACGCGATCGCCGAGGTCCGGATGCTCTGCCCAGCCAGAATCTAATAGACCCACAGTAACACCTTTACCCGTAATACCGTATCTCTTACGCAATTCGGGAATTCCCATTCGAATCAATCCGTAAGTAAACACTTCTTCTTCATCAATCTCACTACTTTCTGAAACAACTGGTTCATTTAAATAGACCGTTCTATCCAAAATTATCGACTCAATATCATCTCTGTTCATTAGGTGGTTAATTTCAGATCCCTTGAGTCTCATGATTATGGAATTATTAATCCACATTGACTTTATAGACCGATTCTTAAACAATCCTAACTTGGCCGTATCAGCAAGAAAAGCCGTTTGAGCTCTTCTAGTCGATCTAATTTTTCTACTTTGCACAGATAAGTTAATGTCTTGTAATCCTACGCTAGATCTAATCTGCTTAAATAAGATAATCACCGGAATGTCTTGTTGTGTATCTGCTTGCATGATGGTTCTTAGTTCTTCATCTAGATGAGGGTTAGCAATACAGTTAGTCACAATGGAAAGTGTTAGTATAAATTTCAAAAAATGCATAAAACAGTCTACGAACTTATAGCGCTATAGTTTCCAAAATTGACAAAAATACAAATACGTATTCGCTTAAACACCTCAGATAGATTTGAAAGAATTCACGATGCGAGCTTCAATCTTGATAATGTGTGTCATAATCGTTAGATTTATCAAATCGTAAAACCGTTCATAATTTTGGAGTGAATCATGTACAAAGTGTCGAGCTTGATAGTCATCGCTATCTGTCTTTTAAATACTATAAGTCTGGCATCAGATACCACCACACTAATAAAATTTGCTTACACTACCTTATCGAAAACTCAAAATAATGCGGATTTAGACCTGACTGGAGCCAGCCTGTTGTATGAGAAACAAACTTGGCAAACCTCCTTTGCATCGTACTATGCCAGAGTCAGCCTTCTTGATTTGAAAGCCACAGCAGGCGCAATCAGTGATGAATCTTCCAATGCCACTAGTATTGATCTAGGAGTTAAATTCAATCTAAGATTATCAGATGTAGATGAATATTCTGAAGGTTTAGAAAATGGTATGCCGTACCTGCGTTTAGGCTGGGAAAGAGTAAGTTTTGACACCACCACTGAATTTCAACAGATGACCGCAAATAATTTAAATGATTCTAAATCAGGTGCAATTTTTAGTTTTGGATATGAAAAAAACGTTGGAGAATTTGGAGCTTTCGCTGAATACACGCGCCACTCAAATACCTGGGAAGATAGTTCAATCACTGTCGGTGGATATCTTAAATTCTAGACTTAAAACATTGCTAGATAATATCAATTTTTGAACTAAAGAATTGATTTAGCCAAGCATGACTAAAATTCATATCTTAAATTCCTCCCGACTCACTTTACGTCAATGGCAAGATTCAGATTTTGAACCTTTTTCGAGGCTTAATGCAGACAAGCTTGTGATGGAATATTACCCTAAGCTGCTTAGTGTCGATGATAGTAATCTTACAGCGAAACGCTTTCAGACTCTTATTGCAAAGAATGGGTGGGGATTCTGGGCAGTAGAGAAGAATGAAACTCATGAATTCATAGGCTTCATAGGAATTCACAAACCCGATTTAGCCTATGATTTTGCGCCCTGTACTGAAATTGGATGGAGACTCAAAAAAGAAGCCTGGGGAAATGGGTATGCTACTGAAGGCGCCATTACAGCGATCAACTTTGCCTTTCAAATACTTAATATCGATGAAATTCTGTCCTTTACTTCCATACATAATCAAAGATCAGAAATGGTAATGAAACGGATTGGAATGACAAATACAAATCAAAATTTCAGACATCCCAATTTGCATAATAATGATCGCTTAAGTGAACATGTTCTTTATCGCATCACCAAATCTACATTTTTAAGCACAACCAAGAATTGATAATAAACACAATTAATTAATCAAGCTGATCGCGTAAAGAGTCAATTTGATTAATTAACAACTTGTTTGAATGATCCCGTGGTTTGGCGAAGGGTGCTAACAAACTATAACCCAATGGAGCTAGATAGAAAGTTACTAGTGCCGATAAACCAAGCCCCCCAAAAACAACCCAACCAATCGCATGGCGAGCTTCCGCTCCTGGTCCCGAACCTAAAATAAGAGGTAAACTACCTAA
>CAZRWM010000153.1:0-4421 GCA_964603885.1 uncultured bacterium | reverse complement strand
TTAATCTTAACTTTGTTTTCAGCGCTTGAACTCGTCTGGACTAAATACCATTCTCCCTCAGGGGTAACCATTGACATCAAGGATCCTCTCCTACTATCCATCGAACAAGATTGAACTAACAACCTCGCCAAAACTAAAATCCGCAGCCCACAAAAATATGCCTGAGAGGAGACTCATAATGATCACTACCCAAGTAGATTTGATCACCTTGTCCTGAGTCGGCCACACTACTCTGCCTCGTGTGGGATGAACCTCTCTAATCACTTCCTCTATAAAGCTGTATACTTTGCTCATAATTTATCCAAAACAGGGCGAGAGTGATTCGAACACTCAACCTACGGATTTGGAATCCGTCGCTCTAACCAATTGGAGCTACCGCCCTAAGACCTACTTCACTTCTCGATGCAGAGTGTGACGTCGCAATCGTGGAGAATACTTCTTAACCTCAATTCTTTCCGGAGTATTGCGTTTATTCTTTGTCGTAGAATAGTTCCGGTCACCAGTCTCGGTGCATGCCAAAATGATTTGCTTACGCATTGCCAACCTCTATAATCCAAAAATCAAACAGACTGGGCATACTATCACCGGGCTAATATGGTGTCAATAAAACATTTTTACTTTTTAGTTATCGGAAATGAAATACGGTTCATCGGTAATCGAAACATTGTAATTCAGGGCTCATTGGGAAGCCCGTTTGCGTACCAATAAACCGTCAGAATTCATGTAAAACATGGTGTTATCAATCACTAATTTTCCATCGCAGGATAAGTCGCTAGGGAGATAACCCTCCTCAAATAATTTTGGTTTAATTTGATAATAGTTCTTTTGTTGCAGGTGATCTAGATTATAAAATTCAATCGCTTGACGAATCATTTTAATTTCCGAATCACACGAATCTGAGGTGATGACTTCCTGACGATCCTTGCGAGACTTTCCGACACCAGCTGTAATAAGTTGACCTAACCGATCACGGTGTTTTGAATATTGAGGAATCACGGAGAGCGCAAGCGAGACAGTCATTTTTGGCAAGGAATCTGTCAAAAACTGACCAAAGTCACCGACGCCTACATAACTAGCTTGAAAAACTTTCCCAAATGATCGAAAGCGTAAACGCTCGAATATTAACTCTACGGACTTTGAATTAATCGATGCTTGATTATAAGATAGAAAATCCAGTAGTTGCCATGGCTCTGAAACATAGGAATCTTGATTGATTATCAAATTTTTAATCAATTGAACTGCAGCATTGGCTGAAACTGCTAGAGAAGTCGCCTTTTCACCCTCTGTCAATTGTATATCCATTGTCAGATCGCCGCCAGACAGGGACCAATTGATTTCGTCAACGTATGATAATAAGGCTTCCAGTCGTGGTCGTCTCTTAGCCAATTCTTGGAATAAGGGCTTGTAGGCTTTTATTTGGAACCATCTACAAGAAGGTATACTCCAATATTTAGACTCCTTCAAGAGATCGTCTGCTGATATTTTAGAACCTATATAAACCTTCTCTTTTTGGATAGACATAATGAGGTTTCCGCTCCGAAATACTTTATCTGCCTCTCTTTTCCATTCAGACCTAGAGAAAGTTTTTTCGATATCTATCGAGCCCTTTGATGATAAGGGAACTTGCATAACCCAGGACTTTGAGTCCGAGGAAAGCCAAGCCCATCTTACATAAGTGGCTGCACCGATTAAGTCATAACCACCTGCCTGGCTGAACTTTTCTCTTAGCTCACTTAAATGTGATTTCATTTCAGCAGCTTGTAGTGCCTCAATCGTTGTAGCTGTTGTATAAGGGATACTCATGGATTTTCGAGCATCGAGAGTAGACGGACCCAAGTAAATTTCTAACTCCCTAGCCGACAGATTTATCACCAGTACGGAGGAGCAGCACAAGAAGCAAAGAATTTTTAGTATAGACATATTACGATTGATTTTTGCGTACATGGTAATCTATATAGCATAAGCGTGAAACAGTTTAAAGTTCTCTCGATGCAGCCATTCGCAAGAAAAATCTCGCTGCTGTTCAGCGTTGCACCCCATTCTTAAATACAAGAAAGAGGCTATCATTTCATTTAAGCGTCAAGAATTAAAACTATGTTTTTACTATAAGTCATACAAAATATAGTAAATTTTAGGGAAATTTATCTCCTGCAAATTGACACACCCCCAACACATTCCTATACTCCAGTGCCATAACACTAATAATCAAATTGCTAATATATAAATATTCACATAAACATATAGACTTAATTGGGGGAATGTCATGTTAGAAGTAGGTACGATTATCGTACATCCGACTCACGGTAAAGGGGTGCTGCGTGAGGTCCAAAAGATGCTAGTGCTGGGAGTACCAACTTGGTACTATATCTTCGATTTCAAAGTAAATGAGTTAGACCGTGTAATGATACCGGTTGATAAAATAGAGAGTAGTGGGATACGCCAGCCAGTAAACGAAGAGACTATCAATGAAACTTTGGATTATTTAAAGGGTGATGACAATCTAGTTCCTGATCCTAAATCCAATTTTCACAGAGTTCACAAAGAGTATTCGGAGCGAATCTCCAAGGGTGACATCCTCGAGGTTGCAAAAGTTTATAAAGCTTTATACCAGAAGGGCGACAGCCGAGAATTAGGACTGAAGGACAAACTTTTATTTGAGAAGACTGAGCAATTGTTAGTCGGTGAAATTGAAGCGTCCTGTCATTTGAGTACAGAAGATAGTATGAAAAAACTTCAAGATTGTATGTGCATACAATAATTCAGTAGAAAAGTAAGGCCCACCGCCGAAGCGGTGGGCTTTTTTATTAATCAAAAGTTTTCTCAAATGAAGTTAACATGCTATCCCAAAATTAATTTAGGTTTAAGAGTCCACCCCATCGATAACCTTGGGTATCATCCTATACAATCAATTTTTTTATATTCGATCGGAGAATTAAAAGATGAAATTCAAATCTCGCCGAACCAGTCTACCGAAATTAGCATAACGAACTATGAGATTAAAAAGACGGAAAACCTAGTTTACAAGGCTCACCTTGCACTCCGTCAAAATGGAGTATGCTTAGATAAGCATAAAATAACTATCACCAAGAAAATACCGACAGGTGCCGGTCTCGGAGGTGGGTCCAGCAATGCGGGCATATATCTCAAAGCTTTTGGTAGCGAACTAAAAAATCTCGAGAGAGTAGCTCTAGGGCTTGGCGCCGATATCCCTTTTTTTCTGCAAAATAAAGCTTGTATAGTGAGTGGATATGGAGAAATTCTACAACCTATTGAGGAGGAAATAGAAATTCCGGCTGTAATCATAACCTCTAATGTTCACTGTGCAACAAAAGAAATCTTCAAGGTTTTTGATGAACTTCCCAAAGTTCATTGGGAATATAAACCTAAGCTAATCATAGAACATCTACTGTCTGCAGATCCCGCACTAATGCAATATTTAAGCAACGATCTTGAAAGAGCCTCTTCTAGACTTCATCCTAAATTAGCAGAACTATTTTATGAGTTGAGACAAATCTTGATTGAACAATGTTTTTACTGTGGCATGAGTGGCAGCGGCTCATCATTTTTCGCACTGTTTAAGACACTCGACCGCCGCCAAACAGCCTATGAAGAATTACGAGAAGCGGGCTTTCAAGCTTATAAAAGCAGGCTTTGTAGTATGATCTAGCATACTGTAAATTTCCCTTTATTTGGAAGACTTCAGGCCCTATAATAACGACAAGTCGTCCTAAAAATACGAGTTTTACCGCAACATACATCCGTTTAATCGTTCTCACAACTTATGGCCACTGATACTGAACCAAAAAAAATTGTAGTACTGGGAGCAACAGGCTCTATAGGTCAAAGTACCTTGACTTTAGCACGTAAGTACCCAGATCGTTTCAAAGTAATAGCCATCACAGCAAATACGAGCCACGGTAAATTACTTGAAGATAGTCTCGAATTTCGGCCGACTTTTATTCACCTAATGGACGAACAGATCGCGGCACAACACGATTCAAACTTCAAGTTTCACAAGCTCAAACTATACTCCGGGCCAGAAAGTTTGTTAAATTATCTACGCGATTCTGATGCAGATATAGTCGTGGCTGGTATGGTTGGAAACGTCGGTCTTATACCCGTTTTTACAGCTCTAAAAGCGGGCTTGAAAGTAGCCCTAGCCAACAAAGAAACTCTGGTTAGCGCCGGGCACTTAGTACAGGATTTGATTGAGAAAACTCCTTGTGCAAGTGTAATACCTGTGGATTCCGAACACTCAGCTATTTTTCAATGTCTCCAGGCTAAACACCAGAGTTTTAAAAAAATTATTCTCACGGCATCCGGTGGCCGCTTTCGTAATAGCTCTGTAGAAGAAATGAATGAAACCACTGTTGAGGAAGCTCTGCAGCACCCAAATTGGGCCATGGGTTCAAAAATAACCA
>CAZRWM010000152.1:0-4482 GCA_964603885.1 uncultured bacterium | reverse complement strand
ATTAAATGGGATATGAATCGCGATCGTTATCAAGCCATTGATGAGTCGGGCAAACCAATGATACGACAGCAAACTTTAATGCTGTATAGGCTACTAGAGGAAATTCAATCTAAACACAATATTGAGATTGAAATTTGCTCATCGGGGGGTGCTCGTCTTGATTATGGTGTACTTCCTTATGCCTCTAGATTTTGGATTTCTGATAATAATGACCCTTTAGACAGACTCTCTAAGTACTTGAATGCTAGTTTGTTTTTGCCACCAGAGGTTTTGGGTATGCATATTGGCCCAGAGCTTAGTCATACCACTGGTCGAAGGGTGTCCTTTAAGGAAGGTGCTCAGATGGCTTTATTTGGCGATGCTGGTTTTGAGATTGATTTGACAGATATTAATTCTATGCAAACAGATTATTTAAAGACTTGGATTCCTCTGTATTCGAGGATTCGAGAACTACTACCAGATTGTAATCTTTTCAGAGTTGATACCGCGGATGATCAATGTGCAGTGCAACTAGTCTCAGGTGATCAAAATTTCAGTCTTATATTAATTCAACAACTTGTATCGCATGTTAATTCTTACAGTAAACCACTATCAATAAGTGGTATTGACCCCTTAAAGACTTATAAAATCTGTGTCTTGAGTCAGCATGATTCAGAGTGCCATTTATACAAGCAATTACCGCAGTGGATGCTTGAAGCGAATCAATCATACTCGGGTGGCTCACTATTAAATAGCGGATTGCGACCCTGCACCCTCGACCCTGGTCAAAGTTTACTGATCAGTTTGGAGACATAATATGAGAACCGGTGTGTGTTATTACCCAGAACAAACAGCTACCGAAAATCTTTCAAGCGATCTACGACGTATGAAAGATATGGGAATAAGTCTTATCCGAATAGGCGAATTTGCCTGGTCGAAAATCGAGCCGAGACCGGGTGATATTCAAATGGACTGGTTAAAAAGAGTATTCGATGAAGCAGCTAATGTGGGTCTGAAAGTTTGTTTGGGTACGCCAACGGCTTGCCCACCAGCCTGGATGGTAGAAAAACATCCTGAAATATTATCTAGAAACCTTGAAGGAGCTATTCGACGTTTCGGTTCTCGTCGACATTACTGTTTCTCTTCAGATTTATATCTCAGAGAGGCCATCAGAATAACGCGTTTGTACGCTAACGCTTTTTGTGAGCATGAGGCATTAGATTCATGGCAGATAGACAACGAGTTTGGGTGTCACTCCACCGTATTGAGTTTTTCCAATGCGGCCTTGAAGGCCTTTAGAAAATGGTTGAGAAATAAGTATATTCGCATAGAAAACCTAAATGAGTTATGGGGTAACACTTTTTGGAGTATGGAGTACAGTGATTTTGATCAAATCTTTTTTCCTCGATGGCAAGTAACTGAGGCAAACCCCATCCATACTTTGGAGTTCAGACGCTTTAGCAGTGACCAAGTGATTCGTTTTTGTAAAAAGCAGGTGGAGGCAATAAAAAGTATGGACCCTAATGCGATTGTACATCACAATCTAATGGGTCATTACACTGATTTCGATCACTTCAAGCTTGGTGAATTACTTGATATTGTGACATGGGACTCCTACCCGCTTGGATTTTTAGCTCTAGAAAGCTACTCAGAGGAAGAAAAGGCCGATTTTTACAATACCGGTCATCCTGATTTTTCCTCTTTTCATAATGAGTTATATCGATCAACAGGCCGCGGCAAAGTTTGGGTAATGGAGCATCAATGCGGGCCTGTCAACTGGGCCCCTTACAATCCTGCACCTGCTAAAAATATGGTCAAAATTTGGGGTCTCGAAGCAATGTTTCATGGAGCTGATGTGTTTTCGGTATTTCGTTGGAGGCAGTCAAAATACGCTCAGGAGCAAAATCACAGTGGAATTTTAGATTTTACAGATCAAATGACCCCTGGTGGGGCCGAATTGAAGCAACTTCATCATCAAATAAATGATTTAGGTATCAAAACAACTCTAAAGCTTCCTAAAGAGGTAGCTCTCGTGTTTGATTACGATTCGCACTGGATTAATCATCTTGAGAGTGGTAATTCAGGGGCGGATTATTTTTGGCTCGTTTTGAGATATTTTGAGTGCTTCAGATCTTTGGGCTTCAATGTGAGTATAGTCCATAAAAGTCACGATTTGAGTGAGTATAAAATAATCGCAATGCCCTCGATTAACGGACTGAGCGATACCGAAGTACAGAAGCTACTGTCCTACAAGGTCACAAAAATTGCAGGGCCACGGTTCTTAGCGAAAGATGAACTTTTCACAAATTATGACTCCCGAGAGATTTTACAATCTCATTTCGGCATAACACGCGAACATACTGAAAGTCTTCCTCCCGGTCACAAGTTTTACTCACAGGATGAGAAGCTGGTTTTTACAGAATATTTAGATAAATTGCATAGTGAAAGAGAGGCTATGGTTTTAACGCAAGAGAATAACCCCATACTGACAAGATCAGCTAATAATTACTACATCGCTGCAAACTTGGAACCCGAATCTTTGCAATCTGTAGTTTGTTTGATTTTAGAAAGTCAGAATATCGAGTATCAAAAACTGCCCAAAGGAGTGCGTGTGCATAAAACCGAAAAACTAAATCTTTGGACAGCTTATTGCAGATTGAGTTCAGCTATGAAATTTGATTCGCAAAAAGTACTGGCAGGTAAGCAATTGCTCAATACTGGCGACTATGTGATCACAGCAAATGATTAAATCTAGAATGTCTCAATCAACTAAGACACATCTACTGTATGTATCCAATGCCGATCAAACCAATCTCGATCGGCTACGACCCTACCTAACTCAGCTCGAGCAGGGTCCATTAGAATAGGATTACCCTCCGGTGTAAATGACTGCACCACAACATAATGGTTATTTGGACTACTACGAAAAAAATTACCGCCCCAATTTTTCTCTGGATTCAAAGACTGAGGATAATTGTAAATAATTTCGTTACCTGATTGGGGCCCAACAACTACAATTTGAGGTCGTTGAGACACACGATTTTGAAGTGCCGTAAGACTATCACCGTGAAAATCTCGAGAGATTTCGCGAGTATTATTAAAACCTCGGCTAACTGCATAATCAACGAGGTCTGTAGTTCCAGCACCATTACCATTGGTTGTTTTCTGAGCTATTTGAGATTGACTATCACTTAAGCCATGGTATCTAAAAACAGAGGCAAGAGAAGCTGGTCCACAATTTTCGTAATTTGATTGAATTTCGGTTGGTACCGAATTACCGATTGAAGGAGTGGCTTCGATACTGCTACTTTTTACTACCGAAGCTAAATTAAGATCTGTATTTTCACCGATCACATTTTGTTGAAGAGGTTCCGTCGAGGCGAATTGATTATTTTCAGTTTGAGATTGGGATTGATTTAACCATTTAATATTCTGGTTACTCTCAGACTCAATATCAGAATTATTAACAGGTTCTGCTACCTCTTCAGCATTTTGACTTACTTTATTTTGGCCGCTACATCCAATTAATAATAAGCAAAAAAATGTACAAGAAATGCATTTGATCAGGCTTTTCATATTTACTCCAAGTAGTCTAGTGTTAAACCAAGACTAAGTAAGCAATCTGGATTTAAGGGAGTAGCTAGAATAAGGTTTAGCATGTTTCAAATGTTCTTGAAACTACGATTGACCTTAGACTTTTGATTCCTATACTCCGCAATGAAAGATAACCTGCAGGAGTATTTATGTTGATTCGTTTATTGATATTGGTTTTAGTATCAGTCTCTCAGCTGAAGGCAAACCAAGTTAATATACCGGACCCTAAAATCATTTTTCCAATGGCTGATCTTAATCAGTATGGTGATTCGGTATTGGCGTATCAGTCCAAAATAACAGTTAACTGGGATCGCACCACCTATGGTATCAAGGTTAACTCTTATGCCTATCAACCCAAACTCTTTACAGGCGGTATTTCTCAAGTAAAAAATCAAGCAAAAGCATACGTCTGTGCGGGACGCACTTTGTGGACATTTCAGTTGCAAGATGGGGTGGGCGCCTTTGATAAGAAGGTTTTTGAACCAGGAGTTACACTCCGCTGCGCAATTGATGGCAACAATGCACTACGCATATTTGATACTAAAGCGAGAATGTTCTTTGCTGAGACCGGCCATTACGGGGACCAGGCCGGTCTCAGCGGAGGTCAAATTAGATTCGTCCGCGTAGGTGACAATCTTGTGGCTATGGACGATACAGGTAAAGCCAGCTTCTTCAGTAATGAAGGTAAGCTGCTCAAAGAAGAACGTTTGACTTATGGCTTTGATACTCATTGGGATATTACTGGCGGTAAAAATGGTATTTTAGCAGCAGATTCTTTTGGAACTTTCGAGATCAGAGTAGCTGATGATTTATCGTGGGAGCGGATACAGATTCCGGCCACACCATGTGAAGAAAAGCAGCTTTGCGGATTAAGTTATGCTGATGATGGTAGCTGGTTTATAGTCGGTT
>CAZRWM010000151.1:0-4544 GCA_964603885.1 uncultured bacterium | reverse complement strand
TAGTAATGGGTCAGAAAGTTAATCCGATTGCACTGCGAGGTGGAATCACGCGTACCTGGGCTTCATCATGGTTTGCAGAAGGTAAGAACTACGCTGAAATGCTTCACAGTGATTTGAAGTTACGCAAGTATATTGAGAAAAAGTTTCATAAAAATGGTGTTTCAAATGTGCAAATTGATCGTAAGACTGATAAATCAGTCAAGGTTACGATCCATACTGCCAAGCCTGGTATGATTATTGGCCGCGCCGGAAGTGAGATTGATAAGCTTCGACAAGAATTGGAAGGCGTTGCGCAGCAAAGTGTTTTTATTAACATCAAAGAGGTTAAGGACTTTGCTAACAATGCACAGCTTGTTGCAGATAATGTTGCGTTTCAATTGGAGAAAAGAGTCTCTTTCAGAAAAGCTATGAAACAGGCGATTGGTAGAGCTCGCCGTATAGGTTCCAAGGGAGTGCGTATTATGGTCGCTGGCCGCTTGGGTGGAGCTGATATGGCTCGTACGGAACACTATATGGAAGGTCGTGTTCCTCTTCACACTCTGCGAGCTAACATAGAATATGCTCAATCCAAGGCCTACACCACTTATGGAGTAATTGGAGTAAAGGCTTGGGTCTATAAGGGTGAGGTTTTTGGTCGTTCGGCAAAAAGCAGGGAGTCAGAGGCTGGCACAACTGCTGCGAGTAGTAAAACTACCCGAAGACGTACTACTAAATAAATTTAAAATTAATAGACATAGAGTGCCAGGTCTTGTATTATCTGGCACTCTCATTTTTTTAGGAGACTCCAAGTCTTCAGGAATGGGTTTAACCTAGGTTAATTGTGGAGGAAATATGCTGATTCCTAAAAAGAGTAAATTTCGAAAACCTCATAAAGGAAAGATTCGGGGCAAAGCGCAGAAGGGTAACTATGTTGCCTTTGGTGAGTTTGGCCTACAGGCTTCTGGTTCATTCTGGATGACAAATCAGCAAATTGAATCTTGCAGAGTCACTATAAATCGAAAGTTGAAGCGTGGAGGGAAGTTGTGGATACGTATATTTCCACAGCTACAGATAACGAAGAAGCCTGCGGAAACTCGAATGGGAAAAGGTAAAGGTTCACCAGATTCGTGGGTGGCCGTCATAAAGCCTGGAAGAGTTATTTTTGAAGTGGGTGGTGTTGAGCCAGAGATAGCCAAAGAGGCTTTGCGTATGGCTGCTTATAAGTTGCCAGTAAAAGCTCGAGTGGTTGAGCGAAAAGATGTAGGTGGGGAGAAGGTGAAATGAAAGCAGTTGAATTGCGTAAGTTGAGCTCAGAAGATTTGAGCAAGAAGTTGCAAGAGGCTCGTAGTGACCTTTTCCAGCTACGTTTTCAGAACGCTGTAGGGCAGCTAGAGAAAAAATCTAAATTGAGAGATAAGCGTCGAGAAATCAGTCGTATTCTAACAATAATTACTGAGCAAAAGGCGTAGTCGGGAGTTGGAGATCATGAGTAGCACAGAACGAATTACACCCAAGACAGTATTTGGCATAGTGGAAAAGGTATCGGGCGACAAAACTGCGCGATTACGGATTGACTACACGGAGAAGCATCGTCTTTACAAGAAGTATTTGCGACGCTCCAAGACTCTATTGTTTCATGATGAGGGAAATGAATGTAAGGTCGGAGACAGGGTTCATGTTATGGAGACAAGACCTCTTTCAAAAACTAAGCGCCATCGCTTAGTGAAAATACTTACTAAAGAGGAGTCCAAATCATGATTCAAGATATGACAAAATTGAAGGTCGCTGATAATAGCGGTGCTAGAGAGTTAATGGCATTCAAAGTACTGGGCGGCACGCGACGTAGATATGCCTCCGTCGGTGACCTTGTGGTTGCCAGTGTGAAAGCAGCTACCCCCAATGGCCAAGTTAAGAAGAAAGATGTGGTCAGAGCTGTCATTGTTCGAACGAAAAAAGAAATCCGTCGACCGGACGGCAGTTGGATTAGATTTGATGAGAATGCAGCTGTTATTGTAGACAAACAGGGCAACCCAAGAGGAACGCGTGTGTTCGGACCAGTTGCTCGTGAACTTCGGGCTAAGAACTACATGAAAATAGTATCCTTGGCTCCTGAGGTAATCTGAGGTAAATCATGGCTGATAAATGGAAAATTAAGCAGGGTGATGAAGTCATCGTAATTGCCGGAAAAGAGAAACGTAAACGCGGCAAAGTTATTTCAGTTGATCGAAAAAAGCAGCGTGTTGTTGTGGAGCGGGTGAATCTAGTCAAGAAGCATGTGAAGCGAAGCGAAGGTCGTCCAGGAGAAATTCAGGAGCGAGAGGCGTCTATTCACGTGTCTAATGTAATGCTGTTAGATCCAAAAGAGGATGTTGCTACCCGTGTCGGTTTCACTCGGTTGAATGATGGTACGAAGGTTCGTGTGGCTAAAAAGTCAGGCGAGCAACTAGATAAGGAGTAAGTCATGGTGGAACTGCAAGAGAAGTATACGAAGGAAATCGTTCCAGCTCTTATGCAAGAGTTTGGATACACAAGCATCATGCAAGCCCCTAAACTTGAAAAAATTGTAATTAATATTGGAGTTGGCGATGCCAAAGACAATAAAAAGCTAATTGAATCTGCGGCAGGCGAACTAGCCGTGATAAGTGGCCAAAAGCCTGTTATTACGAAGGCTCAGAAATCACTGTCCAACTTTAAGATTAGAGAGGGTATGCCTATTGGCTGTAAAGTCACTTTGCGAGGCCGTAGAATGTATTCATTTCTCACAAAGTTAATTGCTTCAGCGTTACCACGAGTACGTGATTTTCAAGGTTTGTCCAGGAAGGCTTTCGATGGACGGGGTAATTATAATTTGGGTATCAAGGAACAGTTGATCTTTCCTGAGATAAATTATGATGACTTAGAGAAAGTTCGTGGTATGAATCTGACCTTCGTAACTACGACTGATAATAATGAACAAGCCTTAGCTTTATTGGAGCGATTCGGATTGCCGTTCGTTCGGAAGAGAAATTAGTAGGAGATACAAAATGGCAAAAAAATCAATGATCGCAAAGCAGAAGCGTAAGCCTAAGTTCGCTACTAGAGCTTACAACCGTTGTAAATGTTGTGGACGTCCGCGCGGTTATATCCGGCGTTATGATATGTGTCGAATTTGCTTTCGCGAATTGGCCGGAAACTTAATGCTACCAGGTGTAAACAAGGCAAGCTGGTAAACGAGGGGGTATCCAATATGATGACAGATCCAATTGCAGACATGCTGACGAGAATAAGAAACGCAAATAATAGAATGTTTTCTAGCGTGTCCATGCCATCGTCAAAAATGAAGGTGCAGATAGCAGAAGTAATGAAGAATGAGGGTTACATCAGTGATTTTGGTGTAGCAGGCGATGGGCACGAAAAAACCTTGACTATAGACCTCAAATATAAAAAAGGTGAGAAGGTGATTCAAGGGCTAGAAAGAATCTCAAAGCCAGGCTTGAGGAATTACAGTGGTTTTAGGGATATTCCAAGAGTTCTAGGTGGAATAGGAACAGCCATAGTTTCGACTTCCAAAGGTATTATTGCTGGTAAGAAGGCTCGCAAACTAGGAGTAGGCGGCGAGATACTTTGCTACGTGTGGTAGGGGTAGAAATGGAACAAAAAATTATAACTTCAAGAATCGGGCGCGCTCCAGTCATACTGCCACAAGATGTTAAAGCTGAGATTGATCAAAATTCAATCAAAGTAAGCGGGAAATTAGGTAGTCTGAGCATGGCTGTGCATTCGGATGTTTCTGTATCGCTTGACGGTGATAAACTTAATGTTACGGTCACTTCAGAACATCGTAAGATTCGTGCTCTTCACGGACTGACTAGAGCTCTTATTAATAATATGGTCGTTGGCGTTAGTGCCGGTTACGTGCGAAAGCTTAACCTCGTGGGTGTTGGTTACCGCGCAAGCGTTAAAGGTTCCCAGTTACAACTTGAAGTAGGAAAATCACATGACGTTCTTATGCCTATACCAGACGGTATCAAGGCGGAAGTAAGTAAAAAGCAGGATGAAATCACGTTGACCGGTATTGATAAGGCTAAATTGGGGCAGTTTGCTGCGGATGTTATTCGTCAGCGTCCACCAGAGCCTTACAAAGGTAAAGGTATTCGCCATGCTGGCCAGCATATCAAGCTCAAGGCCGGTAAGAAAGCCGGTAAAAAGTAGAGGAAAATCATGGCAGATATTAAAGATCGCAGTGCACGGCGCCGTATGCGTCACCAGCGTGTTCGAAAAAAAATACATGGGACGTCCAGTGTCCCTCGTCTAGTTGTTTTCAAATCGGGACGTAATATATTTGCGCAGGTTGTTAATGACGATGAAAGCGTTACATTGACAGGTGCTTCCACTCTGAGTCCTGAGATTCGGGACGAAGTAAAGAGTAAGCCTAAGTTAGAGCAAGCTATCGTTTTAGCTAAGCTAGTTTCAAAGCGAATGCAGGACAAAAAGATAGCGAAAGTAGTGTTCGATCGTAATGGTTACCCCTATCACGGCGTAGTCAAAGCGTTTGCAGATGGTGTACGGGAAGCAAATCTTCTTCC
>CAZRWM010000150.1:0-4548 GCA_964603885.1 uncultured bacterium | reverse complement strand
CAAAAGGCGCGGGAAGTCATCAAAATGGGTATGAAGCTCAAAGAAAAACTTGAGAGAGCGAATTCAGATCAAGAGAAACTGAAAGTTCTCCGGGAATTTAAGGAGCTTAGCGAAGAGATGCTGAGCGGAGAAGAGTTCCCTCCAGACATCAAGGGGAAAATAAAAAAAGGTACACTTAAAGCGGAGAAGCGTCTTATCGAACTTGAAGAACAGATTCGAGTGAAGCAAGATGCCCTGAGAGGGTAGTTTAATCAGGCGATTTTCTATTTTTCTGGTAAGCTGGAGCTATTTCGAACGATTTTTCCTACAAGCCCCCATTCCATACTCTCTTGGGCATCCATCCAAAAGTCTCGTTTAGTATTTTCTGCTACCACATCAAGTTTGTGGCCGGTTTTATCGGAAATTAGTCGGTTGAGTTCGGCCCTTGTTTTCAAAATTTGTTTGGCATGAATTTCAAGTTCACTGGCGCTCCCCTGCATTTGACCTAAGGGCTGGTGCAGTAAGTATTCTGCATGAGGGAGTGACAGCCGCATATCCTTTGTTGGTTGGAGGTGAATAATGGCTGCAATAGAAGCTACTAGACCACATCCAATCGTGTATACCGGGCATGCTATAAACTCCATCACGTCGTAGATTGCCAATCCCGAGTTCACTTCACCACCAGGCGAATTGATGAAGAAATAAATCGGCTTTTCAGGGTCCTCAGTTTCGAGTAAAAAAAGCCGGTCAATAATTTTCTTCGCAGATTTCGAATTAACATCTTCACTTAGAAGAATTCGTCTTGATTTCAAACTCTTTTCCAGTAGGCTGAGCTCTTCCTTTTCCTGCTTATTATCTTCATTTTCGGACATTATCGCTCCTTAATTACTAATTTTTTGTAGTGCCTGATCCAAATCCTCTAAGAGATCATCGGCATCTTCAATACCTATTGAAAGTCGTATGAGAGAGTCTTCAATCCCAACTTTTCGTCTTTCTTCTCTGGGGATTGAGGCATGGGTCATTTTTGCGGGAACACAAACTAGTGATTCAACCGCTCCGAGACTTTCTGCGAGTGTGAATACTTTGAGAGATGAAAGTAGCTGATCGACAAGATTGGCGTTAGATAATTCAAAGGCCAACATACCACCTGGACCATCCGTTTGCTTGGCGTTGATCTCATGACCGGAATGGCTTATGAGCCCCGGGTAATAAACTTTCTGAATAGATTCATGCTGATCAAGAAATTCAGCGATTTTCTTTGCATTGTGCTGATGCGCTTTCATACGTAGAGCCAGGGTTTTGATTCCTCGTAGAATTAACCAAGAATCAAACGGTGATAAGACGGCCCCGACAGATTTTTGGCTAAATTTATTTATTTCATGATCCTCAAGATCTGCACAACATAAAAGCCCTCCTAGAACATCGGAATGACCTCCTAGATATTTCGTCGCAGAGTGAATGACGTAGTCAGCCCCCATAGTTATTGGCCTTTGGAGAATTGGGGTGAGAAAAGTATTATCTACGCAAACTTTTGCTCCGTTCTCATGAGCTAAATCACAAATCTCGCTTATCGGACTAATTTCCATTAATGGATTTGTGGGGGTTTCGATGAAAACGAGTTTCGTATTTTCTTTGAAACAAGTTTTCATTTTTTCGGCAGAGCTGGTGGGTACAAAGTCGAATTTTATGCCAAGATTTGTAAAAATTTTCTGGAAAACTCTATAAGTACCTCCATAAACATTTGCAGATGCAAGTACATGACTGTTCTGACCTAAGTTTAATATAAGACTCGAGATGGCAGCCATTCCAGTGGCATATGCCGTTGTACCTGCAGCTCTCTCCAAGGCAGATACATTTTTTTCAAGCATCTCTCTTGTTGGATTGTTGCTACGAGCATATTCATATCCCTTATGAACTCCCACTTCTTTTTGCACATACGTCGTAGACATGTAAATGGGAGGAGCTACAGATCCAGCTAGAGGCTCGGGGCTATAGCCTTCATGAATAACTTGGGTGGCTAACTTTTTCATCATTCCATGATTCCTTTGCTCATGTAGCGTTCCATGCGGTCACATATAACTGTTACAACTATGGAATGTGGTCCACCTTCACGCGCTAATTTTTTGGCAGCTACAACATTAGCACCTGTGGAGCCACCAGCGAGAATTTGTTCCTTTTCAGCCAGGGTTCTAACCATTGCCTTAGATTCTTTACATGGAATTGATATAACACCATCCGCCAGACTCATATCGAGTGTATCAGGAAAGAAGCTATTTCCGATCCCTTCAACCCAATATTCTTTGTATTCTCCCCCCCCAAGGATAGACCCTTGCGGCTCTACTACGTAGCATTTGACCCGAGGATTCCTCTCTTTGAGATATCGACTGACTCCGGTGAATGTTCCACCTGTACCAGCTCCTAGTGCAATATGAGTAACTTTACCTTGAGTTTGTTCCCATATTTCGCGACCAGTTGTTTGGTAATGGCACAGAGGATTATCAGAGTTAGAAAATTGGTTAGCAATCCAAGCTGTCCCAAGCTCTTGACGTATTTGTTCAGCTTTTGCTATCGCACCCTTCATGCCATCGACGGTAGGAGTTCTGATTACTTTTCCGCCCATAAATTCGACTAACTGCTGCTTCTCAAGAGAAAATTTCTGAGGCATTATGCAGATAAAATCGTATCCTTTAGCTGCGGCTACTAGGGCTAAGCCCACGCCGGTGTTGCCGGCAGTAGCTTCGATTATAGTGAAGCCTGATCTTAACTTTCCCGTGCTTTCAGCCTTTTCTACCATAAATTTGGCAATTCGATCTTTGATTGAGGAGCCAGGCCCCAAATATTCAAGTTTTCCCCAAACTTGCCCCTCTGAATCTTCACGTATATTATTCAATATTTGGACGGGAGTGTTACCGATCAGGTCTATAGATCTTTGTGCGATATTCATAGCCACACCTATTTTAATAGACCTTTTCTAACATAATAGTTAAGTACAGCATAGTCGGCATTATTATCTGAAATCAAGGCGTCCCAACTTCGTTCTAGAAGAGCGGGCCTGTCAAGTTTTAGCCTCTCTTGGGGTGAAATGGACGCAATGTGAAAAATTAGAGACCGGTACTCCTGACTTTCCATCATTATATCCACAATATCCTTTTTGTAATCGCTATTTGTATTCTTAGTATCTGCCATTGGGATCTCCTTACAAGTGACGTCAGCCCGATAGGGCGTTTCATTGAAAGCGGGCGGCCAAGATTCGCCATAATCAGAAGGATTTTGTAGGCTGAAAGGCAGCTAATAGTGTATCGTTTGGTGCTCGAAAAAGCAATATTTGCAGCACAGCTTGGCAGATAAACTGTGCTTAGGGATTTAGAATTTTTTAATTTCAGCTAGCAAAATATCAAGGAAACTTTGTAATTCGCTTGGATTACCCTGCTGCAGTCTCTTTAGAAGTTTACCTTCCGAATTGATGAGAAATAAATGTGAATAATTGGAATTCAGCTGATAAGCCTTAAAAAACTTACGCTTAAAGTCTACTACCCAATTGATATCAAGAGTTTGGTAAATTTGTCTCTCTTCAGCTGTCCATTGTTTTTGGAATTTATTAATTTCGTTTTCAATAGTCTTACGAATTTTAAGTATTGCTTTTGACCTGGGGATCATAAAAAATAACCCCCCGGGAAATACAATATTTGTAAACACAACCGAACGGTTTGCAAGTGTTTTTAATGGTAAAAAGTCAGTCCACATTTTTATCGAAGATTCAGATCGTTTATTTAAAAAGCTAACGACATGCAAGGTCCCTGTAGATGGCAATTTCACAGTTTCTGAATACATCGTACTTGCAATGAGGGGCGGTTGTCCTGGATAAGGAGTCCTTAAATTAACCAAATCATTTAGTTCTAATTGTTGACATTCATTTCGACATAAAATTAATGAAGTCAGAAGGATGGAAGCACAGAGACATCGTGTAGTTGGGTAAGCGTTGCTTGAACGGGTCCAAAATACTGTATTGTAGCCTTTGTTGATTACTCTCCATGCTACTCGGGAAGCAGAAGGCCATTTTATTCTGTTGCATATCATGAACTTGAAATGGGGCCACAAATTGATCTTCATTACAATCCTTACATTTTGTCCACTGAGATTCATGCATCAATTTTATTAGATTTTTGTGAATTTGGTAGTTTAATGATCGATAGAATTTTTTCGAAGCAGCTTGGAGTGTTCCACACCGTACGCACTGGAAAGCCACCTTCTCATAGTTGAGCTCTTTTTGTGAGCGTGTGATCAAAATTTCAAATTCCACCTGAGAAAGCTGTTTCATCATTACCTCAAAATTTCTTGGACGAAATTTGAGGAGAAGATTTTTAATTTGTGGTTGAGGGTCGAATTTTATTCTTTTTAGTATTTCAACCTCTTCGAAGTTAGCTTCAAAATATAAATCTAAATAGCTTTGTACATCAATAAGTCCACCAAACAAGAATAAGCCGTCACTTTCCTCATAATGCTGAAGAAAGGTCTCAGGCAATATTTTATTTGTTACGAATTCAGCGCATATAAGAGCTCCTTGTTTTT
>CAZRWM010000149.1:0-4731 GCA_964603885.1 uncultured bacterium | reverse complement strand
AGCCTTCTCCCAAGCTTTTTTAGAGGGTCTATCCTTGTCCCCCGGCTTGGCGGGTTTGTACTTTTTGCCCATGCGCTTTTTTTTCTTTCTTATATTGTCCCATAATCCAGTCTTGCCTGCGTCAGATTCGTCCATATACTTAAGTAGAGCTTCCTCCAATTCCTCCTCAGAACCTTTTGTGACTTTTGTAACGCTCTTTTTGGACCACATTTTGCAAGACCAGTACTTCGCTTTTGTCTTTGGCCCTGGGCTATCACAATTATGTCTCGCTCTAAAACTCTTGCGTCTTGCGGGATCGTCTCGCTTTATCTCCATGTTGGGATCCCCGAAGTTAACCTTAACGACATTCCCTTTTTCGTTTTTAACGTAAACAGAAAACTTTTTAGGTCCTCCTGGGGTTCTAAAGGGCTTGTTTAATTTTTTGCCCTTATTTTTTTCTGCAGCCCAAGACTCTTCGCTTACGGTTTCTTCAAAACCTTCTTCTTTCAGGAGCCTGTCTTTAATCTTGTCTGTTAAATTAATTTTAATTTCTGGGTTTTTCATAGTAATATTCTACACTTATTTAATAAAAATGAACTCATGGCTGTTTAATAGTATCCATGAAACATGTTTAAATCCATCTTTTTCATCGACATATTGCTTGAGTAGTGTCGACTCATTCGACTTGGGCTTTCTTGACAGAATTGAAAGGAAGGCGCTTTCTACTTGATTGGATTTATTTTTCTCGGATTGCATGCGCTTCATAAAGTCCGCGTCTTTTTTATTTAAGATATTGGTCTCCACGAATCCGTTAAGTAGATTCAATACTTGGGTTGTGTTTGGTTCGGCGTTGCTATTATCGATCTGCTCTTTGTCGCTCCCGCCGAATTGTCTTATTAGGTGGCCTCCTGGGGCAGGGTATTGAAGGTAGCTGCTGCGCACTAAATGCCGGTCTCTGAATTTTTTACTTTTCTGCTCGTTGAAATAAGCGTCGACCCCGAGAACCTTAAGAAAATTTCTTTCTCCAGGATTCTGGTCCGCAAGCTTTTTGAAGTCTTTGTATATTTCAGATCCGTTCATGTCTTTATATTTTTCGTAAATAGGAGTATAGTCTTGTTGGTTGTAAAGGTAAACCCTGTCCTTTGAGTCTATGTTATTGTATACTAAAACAACCAAGGAGTCCCACAACTGCTCCCCTGTCATTCTCCTCAAGATTGGGCCTTCGAAAGAGTACTCTTCGAGACTTTTATAGTCATTTTTTTTGCTTTTTCTTTGAAAGAGTTTGGTACTTAAAAGAACCTTTTGATATTCTTTAATGTCATAATCTACGCTCACCATAAGTTTTTCAAGATAAGACATAAGCTCTGGATTACTGGGGATCGTGTCGTCCATCATGGTGTCTATCGGCTCTATTAGGCCTGCCCCAAAAATTTGTTTCCATATTCTATTAGATATAACTGTCGTGAACCTAGGATTGTCCTTACTGGTCATCCACTTCGCAAAAGTAGTCCGACTGTTTCCAGAGGCTTTTTGTGGTTTTGGAGTGAAAATCGCCTTTGCCATGACCGTCTCGCCTGGCTCTCCATCATCTTCAGCAAACCCCTTTGGCAGCTTTATTTCTCCAGTACCTTCGTTATCTATTCCGAATTGAATAGAATCTCTGACCTGATTTCTCCAATTATTAAATAAACCAGACCTTTCGTCTCCGTCTTTGCTTATTTCTCTACTTAACTGACTTATAGTTTTACTGCCTTCTTTTAGCCTTACGTTACCTATTCCTGAAGTGAATGCGGTCATTTCATAAAATTGCCTTTGTGTCCATTTATCAAAAGGGTGATTGTGGCACATTGCGCACTCGAGTCTTGTTCCTAGGAAAATTCTTACCGTATGAGCTAAATTATCCTCTTGCATACCTCTATCCCTAAGGTAGTAGCTTACTGCCGCTCCTCCATCTAGGATTTTTCCGGTGCTGGAGACTAGGTCTGAAACTATTTCGTCATATTTTTTATTTTTTTGCAAAGATTCCCTAAGCCACTTCCTGTAAACAGAGCCAACATTTATATTTGTTCCGTTAACCCTATCTTTTATTCTAAGCATATCACTCCACCAATTAATTTGGTGGTTTACATACCCTTCTGAGTTCAAAAGTTTTTTTATTAAATTATATTTTTTGTTTGAGGATTTGTCTTGTATGAAGTCTTCAAGCTCGTTTTGTGTTGGAATTCTTCCTATTGTTGTTAGGTACAGTCTTCTTGCGTACGAGTAATCGTCTAGCGGCTGGGTCTTTGATAGTTTATTTGCTCTAAGTTTGTTTTCAATTAATTGATCTATAAATGAGGCATACCTCTTAACCGACTTTTCGTCGAGCGGGAGCTTTGATTCGGGAATTGAGCTGTATCTATTTTCAGTATGATAAAGCTCTATGCTTTTCTGTGAGTCTTTCGTTAGCATGTCAACTTTTAGCCTGAATTGCTGCTTGTCCGAATCTCTCTCGAATGTGAGGTGGGTTGTATTTGCGTCTAGTATTCTGCCTTTTATTGATTTTCCGCTATTTAGATATATTTCATCAGCAAAACATGATGCTGCGCAAAATAATAGTAGTAATAGTATTCTCATTTTATTTATTATATTTTCCGTCCTTTAGTCCGCCGCCATATATGTCTAGGTCTAAACCGATTTTCTTAGAGGCTTCAAAAATTAGATTTAAATAGTATTGAGGGTCTCCTGAGTCCTTTGCGTGATACTCATCGCTGAAAACAATTCCGTCTTTATTTTTAATATGATTTTGGTTATTGTCTCTGTAGTATTTTTTTAAATTATTTGACTCAAGGTAGCCTTTGCCCTGAAATGCGTTACCTACGAATTCTTTAAATGATTTTGCGAAAGTTTTACCTCGATCAACCTGAAACATAACGCCCCTGTAAACTCCATTGTATCCATTAAGCGATGATTTGAGTTTGCCGATATCGTCAACATAGTGATCTTCAGGTTTTTTGTTAAAGTTGGGTAAGTGGTATGCTGGCTGCGCTTCGTCTTGAAATGCTATAGCTAGCACATTTTCCTTTTTCGCCGCCTCCGCAAAAAATCTTAAAGTTCTTTCTCCGGAGCTAGATACAATAGTTACTCGATTGTTGTATAAATTTTCATCATTATTATAGTAAGGTAAGAGCGCATCTTTTAGAATAGTTTCTTTCATTATATCCAATTGCTTTCTGGTATTTAATATACTTCCGCTGCCATCTACATGCATCATAATGTGGAGGGCTCCGTCTTTTGGAAGGTGGTCATGGTTGTAACCTCTTCCGCCAATACCTGCGCCTCCGCGACCCATTCCATTGCCTGGGCCAATGCCAAGCTTTTCAGTAATATAACCTTGAGTTAAACCAGCTGCGCCACCAGCTCCAGCACCACCAAGCAGACCTCCAACCCCAGCAGAGGGAGCAGAATCTTTCGGGTATCCCTCCATTGGCAGGCTTCCGTCGCCAATACCTCCTAATGCGGGAACAGATTGACCGTCAAGCATGGCTTCCCCAATTCCTGCACCAATTCCTGCTCCTGCACCGCCGCCTGCGCCAAGGGCAGGGGATCCAATTCCAGCTCCTACTCCTTTAGTTGGAAAATTATAGGCATATAATTGCCCCCCTTTTCCTATTCCGTATCCTCCTTCAGAGGATATACCAAAATCGTCTACCTCTCCTAATTCAGAATTATTTTTACTGCTTACTGGAGATAGATTCCCTAGGTCAAGTCCATCTTTAGTGTCTAGCCCAATTTTATTGTCTTCAATTTCTCGAAGCCTTCTATCTAGAAGTCCTTTGTCTATGCGTAAATCGTCCCTAGTCGCATCCTCGAATGTTATGACATCATCTCTATGACTATCAATCCGAGAACCACGAACCCTATTATCAGCAAAACCTCTATGACCGTCCACATGGGTTTCTGTTACGCCAATTCCATCAACAACAGTATCGCGATTAATGATACGATTACCATCTCTATTATGAATCTGAAGTTCGTTTTCATGAATTATTACTGGGTCTACACTACTGTACACCATGTCCGGTTCTTTTACTATTGGTCTGTGAATGGTCTCGCCGCCTATAATGACTCCATCAAGATGGTCTTTGTAAAAAATGTCTGGGCTTTTGTCTATAAATCTATCTACATATTTTATCTCTGTATTGTTATTTTCTTTTAATTGATTGACCTTCGCAATCGATTCTATTTCTGGTTCATTCTTAATGTTTAATGTGATAAGAAGAATGAAAAGCATAGATAGTATATATCCCGCGATTAAGTTTAAGGTGGAGTGTTTTTTATAGTTTTTCATTTTATTTGAATATATTCTAGCATAATTACTAAGTTTAGTCAAGAAATATTTACACAAAAAAGCCGCCCGAAGGCGGCTTAATTGGTTGATCTACTATAGGCTAGCTCTTTTCTGACGAGAGCGGCTTAAGCAGTGCAATTAAGAGAAGTAGGGTGATAATCCCTGCGAGACTTGCCCCTTCTCCTACAAAACCTTGGACAACACTTTGTAGGTTGCCAATTACGTTAATAGGTGCTCCGTCGCCGAAGACGACCTGAGTGACGACCAGAAGGCCGATAACAGAAAGGAGAACACTTGTGACTCCTCCTGCGTACGTTTTAATCGTATCGATTGTATTTTTCATAAAATTAGAACCTAGTTGAAATGCCCAAGCTTGAAACATATTCTTCTTCTGTTGACTCAGAATCTACTCTTACTAGTCC
>CAZRWM010000148.1:0-4739 GCA_964603885.1 uncultured bacterium | reverse complement strand
GTAGTTTACGACCTGTTTCCTCACCGGATTCAAGTCGGCTTTTTTTCCACATTTTAGCTCCTTGTGACTGAGATTATGATTAAAACATGAAGCGCTCAGGTTTGAGGGCTGTAAGATCATTGTATAATGTTAATGGGAGTTTACATAATGAAATTTCGAGTAGGAAACTGTCATCTAGTAATAAGTTTAAATCCAGCGTTAGATAAATATGCAGATAAATACGAGCTCTTTACGAAAGATGGAGATGAATTTGTCTATCAGCCAAAGTCAGTTGATAGTTCTAATTCTATTTGTGTAGATTTGCCTGCGAACTTAGGAGTTAAATTAATTTTAAACCAAGTCGAACTGTCCGTTATTAATGCAAATGGTAGTATCCAACTGGACTTAAATGACAGCAGGGCTTTGGTGGTAAATTTTGTAGGTAACTTATCAATTTTTGCTAAAAGCTCAGTTATTCGATGTATTGGTGGTAGTGGGTATTTGCAAATCCGACTAATAAATTGTCAGATGAAGGGTGTGTTAGGGTATAAGGAGTTATCGCTGAATGCTGATTCTTGCGATTTAGACTTTTCCTCGCGTAAGGGAACAGAAGGGTTATGGTCTCTCTCCGGAGAAAATAATCGAATTCACTTCGACCCGCTTATGAAGCCCAACCTGATGGTGAATTCTAATCAAGATGATTGGGAATATGCGGGGCGAAATCCACAAATATTTATCAATATTTTTGGAGTACAAGAGGTATTAGGTTTTATGATTCCTGACTCGTCGGATTATGACAAAGAACCAAGTACATTTGAAGGTGATGTAGACGATATGAATAAAGTTGAATCAAATGAAGCTTTAATGAGTATGTTTGATCACTATGAAGAGCAAATGAATTCTCAGATAAATAGTCTAAATAAGTCAAATTTGAATCAATCTGAGGAGGATGCGGGAGCAAAATTATGTGACTCTAAAAAGTCCGACGAACTTAAATCAAATGTGAATAATCATCAGTCTGAGATTATGAAGTTACATTTGCAAGGTGAGATTACTCTTGATGAGATGGAGCTTTTACTGGGAGAATCACAAAGGGTGGATGAGTCATAGTGAAATATATCTTTTTTGGACTTATCTACTTTTTTAGCTCATATTCAATGAGTCAGAGTACCTGGGCAACTAAGCCTGTAAACTCGTTAAAATATTCTTTACCCTCGGTCTTTGAAAAACAACGAGAAATTATTTACGGGGATGATGAAGCTGAAATTTATTTTTCTTTAGTTCCACATTTTAATGTTGAGCAGGTCTTGCTAACTCTTAAGAGTTCTCATCCTAAGAGTCTCCTGATAAAGTCAGCAGATAAGCTTTTGCCAGTAACGAATCAGTATATTTATACTCAGAAGAATTCAATTTCAAAAATAAGATTCCAAGTATCTCGAAAAGGACGATTTTCATTAGCTTCTGTAGCAGTGAAGATTGAATTTAAATTTCCAAAAGAAGAAGTTATTGATTGGGTTAAGACAGACCCAGAAAAACGTTACAGCGTTAAAGAAGCACGAGAAGAGCTAATTCAGCGTATAAAAAGCGTGTCTGAAATGACGCAAGAAACTATCGGTATATTCTTGTACCGTGGACGTTTTTTAATGCAGAGGTAGGGGACCTTGCAGGTTTGATTGATATGTACCTCGTAGACTACGATCAATCCGCAGCTCGAATTCAGTAGTTAGCGGTAAGATTTTATTTCAACAGAACCAATCTTATTTTGCAGAGTAATCTTGGTCTGAATCTTATTTCTTAAGTATTTAATTGATGATTGAATTGACTTGTTTGATTTTGTAGAATGTGGCGAATTTGTTTGGATACGAGGTACAAACATGCGTTTAATTGCTACTATTTTTTGCACACTAATTTTATTTACTCAACCTGCTTTGGCCTACGAAGCCCTATTTGATGCTTCATTACGATGGTGGAATCCTCAAACTAAAGGTGGCGTTGGTGATTTCAACCGGAGTGCATCTGTCCACGATAAATCCGATACCGGATTGGGATTGTCATTTCGAATAGATTTTGGGCGTACTATTACCGAACTCGTTTATTCTCGTTTCAATATTAGTTCACCACTTCTCAACAATAATCACTTAGTGCTGACACCTTTTATGACCGCTGACCAAGCGCGATTCAGAGTGGAGATGGATACGTATGATATTCATGCCCGCAACTTAATACATGAAAATGAATATGTTAGTTTACGCTGGTCTTACGGAATCACCTTTTTAGATACCGACGTTTCTCAGTTCGATGTGAATGGTACTAATGCACGAATTGATTCTTCTGGTCTGGTTCCAATGTTGGGTATCGAAGCGGAATGGTTTATAAGAAATGATCTCTCATTACGTTCCCATTATCGATTTGGCGATCGGAATATTGGATCCGATGATATGCGCCTCAAAGACTTTGAGATGGCCTTGATTTGGGCTCCTTGGTATGCTGCTAATTTAGAGCTTGGCTACCGTAACTTCAGTGTTGATTTAAGCAAGCAGTTCACAGCCCATCAAAGCTTCCTCAAGCAAGACTACCGTGGCTTGTACAGCCAGGTTAATTGGCAATTTTAAGAACCTTAATCAAGTAGCCATCGCGCTGGTTGGGGCATGCGAGTTTGCTGTAGTTTTTGAGCTAACAAGGCTCGTTCTAGGATTGCGATTCCTTACTCTTTTCCTCTTGGCAATCACTGGAAGGGGATTTGTGCACCAGTGTCGTGTGCTCATCATCCATGGCATTACTTAATTCTTGGCCAGCCTTCTTAAACTCTCTGATACCTTTGCCTAAACCTCGACCAATTTCGGGAAGTTTTTTTGGGCCAAACACGAGTAAGGCAATGACCAAAATTACACTAAGTTCTAACATTCCGATACCGAACACAAGACAACTCCTTGACTAGACTTACTTACGATTATACCTCAACTTTAGCTAAATTAGTCTTTTTCAGTTCTGTCTAGAGGTTTATTTCATATGCGAGGAAGTCCAATTTTGGGGAAATTATCATTAGTTCTGGATATAGCTCCCTTGTGGATGAGTCTTGTGATGTACTCTCTGATCTCTATTTGGCTGTGTCCTGATAGTACGCCGTAGTGATCACAGTCATGCAGATTGCGATCAAATAGGCCTTGTGAACGTCCACCGCATAAAAGTTCTGCAATTGTTGAGATTCCATATCGCATGGGATGGGTTTCCAATGCTGCATAGATTTGTTGCGCCACAGGTCCCTTGCTATCAACTCGAATTTGATGTTCATTCAGACAGTGGCTACAGTTTCCGCATTCTGTTGGATTTGTCTGGAAGTATTGTTGTATTGATTCTCTAAGACAAGATTCTCGGAGGCAGAAGTCCTCCATTAGATCCAATTTGCGTCTAGCCTCATTTACTTTATCATCCAGAACTCCCATTGGTAATTGAAGGGCGTCGAATTGAGCATTCAAGCTAAAGACCCTTTTTTGCCCCTTATTTACCCATGAAATCATTGAAAGGTCTTCTAATAGTTGAAGATATCTTAAAAGCTTTCCTCCCTCTATTTTTTCGTCGATTGAACTTAATTTTTCTCTTAGCTCATGGTCACTTAACTCTAGCGGATATTCTTGCCTCTCGAAGAACTCTATCATATGCTTGCTAATGTAGGCATCAGGCTGTGAGTTAGCGATGAAAAATTCGTGGATCTTACGATCAGACAGGCCGTATAAAATTAAGCATTCCGCATTTTTTCCGTCTCTACCAGCTCTTCCAGTTTCTTGGATATACTGTTCTATGGAGCCAGGCATTTCAAAGTGTAAAATAAAGCGGAGGTTGGATAGGTTGACGCCCATACCGAAAGCATTAGTTGCAACAATCCAATTAAGTTTACCTTTGAAAAAATTATCTTGGACCTTTCTTCTATCATAATCAGATAGTCCGCCGTGATAAATGCCTACACTCGGATTAAATGACTGGCATAATGAATAAACCATTTTCGTAGATTTTCGAGTGGCACAGAAAATGATTCCTTTTCTTTTTTGTTTATTTTTCAAGAACTCTATTAAAGAATCTTCTTTTTTAAGTACCTGCTTAACGGAGTATTTAAGGTTTGGGCGATCAAGCATCCCAATTTGTATTACTGCATTATTATTGAATTGCAGCTCGCGAGTAATATCATCTCGTACTTTTTGTGTCGCAGTCGCGGTTACCGCTAAAACGGGTATGTTGTTTGACTTTCTTAATTCTTTTATCTGTCGGTATGATGGACGAAAATCATGTCCCCAGTGGGATAGACAATGAGCTTCATCAACCGCAAGTAGAGCAATTGATTCTTTTTTAAGCAAATGGTTGTAAACGAATTGAAATGAGCGTGAGTGGATACGTTCAGGAGCAATGTACACTAGCTTAAATCTTTGATTAGCAGTCATTGTTAGGGTCTTGCGTAACTCCACGAAACTGAGGGTGCTATTAATGTATGCTGCAGAAATTCCCACTTTTTTCAGTTGATCAACTTGATCTTTCATTAAAGACACAAGTGGGGAAATTACAAAAGTTACACCGGGTTTCAACAGAGCAGGTATTTGGAATGTGAGTGATTTCCCAGCACCAGTTGGCAGTACCGCAAGGCAGTCATTTCCACTCATAACCGCATCAATGATTTCTTTTTGATTTGGTTTAAATTCTTTAAAACCAAAAACTTTGTTCAAAATCAATTGCATATTATTTTCTTGCTGCATAACTAAAAAAATCCGATA
>CAZRWM010000147.1:0-4754 GCA_964603885.1 uncultured bacterium | reverse complement strand
TCAGAATAAAGTTCTTCAGGGGTTAATTGATAAAGCAGAACAACGAATTGAAGACATTAAATCTGGCAAAGAACCTCCACTCCAACCTGACTTAAATGCAAGTTATCATGCTGAACTAGAAGTTGATTTAGATATTATTGATGAGCCAATGATAGCGGATCCAGATGTGCATAATGAAGATGTCTCTAAACGTTATACTCACGATACAATTCGTGCTCTTTCTTATTACGGGGGTAAAAAACAAATTGATTTAGGTTTTGTAGGATCCTGTATGGTACACAAAGGCGATATAAAAATTGTAGCAATGATGCTGAAAAATCTTGAGAAAAATTCAGGTGATGTTGTTTTCAAGGCGCCATTAGTTCTGGCAGCTCCAACATATAACATTATTGATGAGTTGAAGGAAGAAGGTGATTGGACAATTCTACAAAAGTATTCTGGTTTTGAATTTGATGACTTATCTCCAAAATCAGTTGCTCGAACAGAATATGAAAACATTCTATATTTAGAAAGACCTGGGTGTAATCTATGTATGGGTAACCAAGAAAAAGCAGAGAAAGGTGATAGTGTCATGGCGACCTCGACGCGCCTTTTTCAGGGACGTGTTGTAAAAGATTCGGATCGCAAGAAAGGAGAATCACTACTTGCCTCTACCCCTGTAGTTGTTTTATCTGCAATCCTTGGCAGAACACCTACATTAAAGGAGTACAAGGAGGCGATCAAGGGGATTAAACTTACTCGATTTGCTCCTCCAATTGAGCAAATGGCCTCAAAATCAGGTCATTTGCTGTCTTATTAAGACTGTTTTGGAAATCTGTATATCGATACCCATTAGTCAATTCTCTGTTAACTACGTACAGTTAAGAACAGACTGATCATTCTTGTGTCCTCAATTTCCTTTATCGCTGTAAAGTCACAATCAATTTTCTAGTCACAGCAACGTGATATGTACTCTGAGCACAATCAGGAAGATTGGTTCAAAGCTGGTTTAGCAATGTACATCTGATTGCAGCGTAAGCTGGCTGTAATAATTGGAGTTAAGGCTTGATCCGTCTTATGATCAGGCATTGTTAAATTAGTTTTGTTTGTTGATTTACTCTTTATCCTCAGCGGAGTCCTCGTCCTTGCCTTGAGAAGATTTGAGTATCATACCTTCGGGAAAGTCTACAGTTGAAATCGCATGTTTAAAGATCAGTTGATAGCGCCCCATTCCCTGAATTAGGATGGAATATTGATCATAGCTGACAACTTTACCTTGTAGCATAAGGCCACGCATCAAGTATATCTTTAAATTTAATCGCTCTTTACGGGCTTGATACAATAATTGATCTTGAATATTAACTTTAGGCTTCGAACTCATTGTTCCTCTCCATTCTTATTTTGCTTATCGAGAAGTTTCTGCCCTTCATCTTTGAGAAATCTTAGATAATATCCTAGAAATTTATCCAGGTCATTTACTCTCGTTTTGATTTCCAATTGGTCTTCTTTGACCTGCATTTCCGAGTCTAGGGCGACTCCGCTATCTTTTAAGTAATCATCTCTTAATATTTTAGATTTCTTTTTTAGTAATTCTTGAAAACGCGGAATGTCTTCAGCGTCTTTGAAAGACACTATTTCTAATTCCTCCAAAGTCGCATCCTTTAGGGTGACTACAGATACGTACTGAGTTACTTTATCAAACCATTCCTTCATTCCCTGCATACCATTTTGAAAGAACTGAAGAACTGTCTCATCCTTAAGGTGATTAAAAACCGACAAATTGCCACAAAAAATTAGAGCGGCTTGATTTTCTCCATTCGATTGTACAGATTTCATTACATTGTCATTTGACTCTAATGAATTCTCAACGGAATAAGGTAATTTTCGAATAGCAATTAAAGAATTACTTACCGTCAGGTATCCATTTTTAACGGTTATAAATAAATTGAAGTCCTTACCCTTCAGATGGAAAGTACTTGCGGAAATCTCACTTAGTTGAAATTGTTCATTAATGAGCGGAATAGCCAACTCCGCAAGACTAAGTCCTCGCAAACTCGTCAGAATACTTTTTGTCTTTCGTTCGTTTATTTTAGCGACCGCATATATCTGAGTTCTTAAATCAGGTTTAGGTTTGCCAATATAAATGGCTAATTTTTCCGGTATGTTTTGCTGTATAAGATCATTCAAGGAGGCAGTATCAACGGAGTAGGCAAAGTTTTTACTAGAATCAAAAGCGATTTCACTATTCAAAACTTTAGCAATTAGAAAAGAAATACTTTTACGTCCAAATTCTAGATACAGATCTGTTTCCTTTGGGAAAAATCTCTGGATATTCAAGTTAGACACAAACTCATTGTTTTTATCCTCAGCAACTACTATCGCTGAAGATAACGGACTCTTTTCCTTTTCGTGATCATGATCATGTGATCCATCATGTTTATGGTCCCCTAAAACCTCTTTGGCGTCGGCTGCAGGATCTTTTTCGGGAAAATTTTGTAATTCCAAAGCAAACTTTTGCACTAGAGTTAAATCGCCTATACTTTGAGCAAGAAAGATAAGCTGATCATAAAACACCTTAAGATCATTTCGGCTCTTGGGTACATTTGGCATTGCCAGATATTTATCACGAGCCTCCTGTATTGAATTCATAAGTATCATAAATCTGAGATTATGATTATTGGTGTCGATACTTGCAGGGCTATTTTGTGAGTTTAGCTTCATTGACTTCCGCAAATACTTTACGGATTGATCGGTTCCACCTATTTTTAAGTACGCTTGACTAAGGTGATACTGTGTTTCGGCAGAATCAGGGTCCAATTCGGCCGCTTTTTTAAGATATCTCACTGCCTCTTTGTAATCACCTAACTTGTAATACAACCAGCCCTTTGTATCAAGATAAGCCGAGTTATCAGGCTGCATTTCAATCGCACGAGTGACAAGTTTTAGTCCATCCTCAAGATGAATACCCAACTCACTGTAGAGGTAGGCTAAATTGTTCAGTGCTAAAGAACTTTCAGGATCCAAAGCAGTAGTTCTCTTGAAAGACTCAATGGATTTCTTAAATTGTTTCATATCGTAATAGACCGTAGCTAAATGAAAATGAATATCAGGAAGTTCTGAGTTAATCGAAATTGCTTTCTGAAGAACATCTTCTGCCTCCTTAAACATTTTATTTTTGTATAGAGCCCAGCCTAAAGTGTCCATCAAGTAGGGATTATTCTTCTCTAAATGATTAGCTATCCGAGCCTCTCGAAGGGCCTCGACCAACTCGACATTGTGTTGACAATATAAATAAGCCAGATTGTTATGGGCCCACGGATTGCGAGGATCTAACAAAATAATCCTTCGAAAAACTAATTCCTCAAATTCAAATGGTTGAGGAATCCCAGCTTCTTGCAATTCCTCATGTAATTCGATGTAGCTCGAAGTAATACTAGTAAATAAACTCCGATTTCGAGGATCACGAGTTCTGGCTGCTTCGAAAGCAGCAGCTACGAGTCTCAATCGACGATAAGGATTGCTCTGGTTACCGATTAATTGATCTAAATAATAATGTCCTAACACAAAATGAAAGAATGCATCAGAATCTTTACGCGAGCTAGCCCGCTGCAAAACATTATCTAAATTTGGACGAACTTTCTCTTGAAGCAATGACATTTTCTCTGCTTCACGACTAATTAAAACTCCAATTAGTTGGACCCATGACGCTCTCTTAGCATCTAGTGATGCCCTCAAGAATTTTTCGAATAAATCGATATCTTTAGCATACTTAGGAAGATTACCTCCAATAAAAAAACCTTGTAAAAGTAACTGCTCATCCGTACTAAGCCTTTCCTGTAAATTCCCCTCAAAGACCATATATTCTAGAGTTTCGGTCGTTACAATCTCCGACTTTTTCGATAAAACTTGCTGATAGTAAATTAAATTGGTTAAAGTCAAGCCATGAACCCCAGGAAAATTCTGCATTTCACGAAGAACATACTCTGAAAGTATTCCTGTATTCTGTCCAGCATTGAATTTAAGAGTCTGCAATTGAAACAATGTTGGTTCCAATTTTAGTTTGTCAAATGGACTTGCGCGCACTCCCTGCAAGACAAAAGTCGATACCATAAATGTAATAATAAGCAGTCGCATGGATGGAACACTCCCTAACTTTTTATTAACTATCGACCCACCAGCCTGCAAATAAAGTCTATTTGTTATTTCTGGAATCAATTGTGCCGTAAACCTTCTCATAAGTTTGATTTTAACTCCTTAATGACGGTTTCTTGTATTGTTTTGCAAGCCTTTGCCATAGCCTCTTCGGGAGTTCGACTTCCACTAAAAGCCGTCTCAACTTCATTGGTAATAATACGATCAATCTTGTCATAACCTGGAATTTTTGGACGACTCT
Organism: uncultured bacterium; assembly: GCA_964603885.1. Classification (GTDB taxonomy): domain Bacteria; phylum Muiribacteriota; class UBA6191; order UBA6191; family UBA6191; genus JAYZAC01. Next base: position 382 of record CAZRWM010000147.1, on the reverse strand, counting down.
CTGCATATTTTGCTTGCTCAATGAATTTAAGTAGATGTCGATCGACTTTGGTATTTTTGAGAGCTATGGCACGCGCTTTATTATTAATTGGAATAGCTCCAAGCTCTTCCATCCAAACGCTTTGAACCGCTGCGGAAGATAAGTACCTTAAAAACTTCATGGCCAACTTAGGGCTCTTTGTTGATTTAAAGATTACGTTGGCGTTACCACCGACATTAGTTTTAGAACGTATACCTAACGATGCATTACCAGGAATCAAGCCCACCTCAAATTGCAAATCTGCATCTCTAAATGACTTTAAATTCCAGGGGCCGTTCAGAATCATCGCATAAATTTTATTCTTAAATCCCATGGCTGGAGTGATGGCTCCAGACCTCCAAGC
>CAZRWM010000146.1:0-4778 GCA_964603885.1 uncultured bacterium | reverse complement strand
TTTCGGGAGAAATAAAAAGGCCGGTATCTGCAGCCCATCAAAACTGGGATACTCAATCAATTCGGGCTCCACAAATAAGCTTTGATTTAATCCTTGATAAGAGCTAAAGGTTAACTGCTGGAACACCTTACTAACAGGGGGCAGAAGGTAACAATCAGAAGCTTGTACCGAGTTTTGATAAGCAAACAGTAAACCATTATTATGAGTGAATTCATAATGGCTCAGTACTCCACAAACCTCCGGAGTTGGAATTTCTAAACCAGACTCGACCTCTATTAAAATCAATCGCGAATAGCCCGACTCGTTTAAGACATAAGCAACACGGGAAGCATCGTGAGACACCTTCAAACCACTCGCATCCCAATTATAATCTTTCCCTACCTTACGATTGGTTTGATTGTCAATATCGTACAAATACAGCCTTTTAAATTCTGAGTCTGAATCGGACAAAATAAAAATTTGATTTTTAGAGCCAGCAAATGCAGCTTCATACCGTACTTGGCCCTCGTGCGCTGTCAAATGTCTTGAGCAACCCTTTTCAATATCAAACAAATATAAGTTCTGATTGGCACCAGACGAGGCTGACCCATAAAGTATAAATTTACCGCACAGAGAATAATCAATCGGGTAACTCCATCCTTCGAAATCGACTCTTAGAAAATATTCATCTTGAGCCAAAATATATTCGTAGATTTTAAAGTCCCGTTTATTTTCAAAATTTGATCGAAACAGTAAGCTAGAACCATCTTTCGACCAAACTATTGACCCAGATTGGGCGCCAACTGCTTGAAAAATTAATTGTGAATTAAGATCACCAAGATCAACCAAAGCAATAGGACCATGCTCAGACCCCTTATTGTTTACGGTTACAGCGATATATAAACCACACGGAGACAGCCAATACGCCTCGACACCTTCTTCGAAAAAAGTTAATTGTTTCGGCCAAAATTTATCAGAGCTACAGTTAAAAACTTGAATTAAACCATTTACCCGTTTGAGAAAAAAATAATTCCGATCATCTCCCTGTGGTGAGAGGTGACCTTCGATCTGTATAAAACGTCGCAAGCGCTGACTATCAAATTTCATTTTTACAGCTGATCCATATCATCGATTATCTGGTTCAGCTCACTACGAAACTCGTCAGTATAAAAAATTTCAAAAATTTGTATTTCCGATAGCAGCCGTTGTAAGCCCTCATGAGCGCCAGACTGCATAAGTTTCCGTGCCGTCTCCAGGACCAAATTTTCATCCCAATTGAATTCTAACGAATGTAAGGTAGTTTTCAAAAGATGGTTATCGAATTCCCGCTTACTTGCCTGAGGAGCAGCTAAGAGCTCGTTCTCTTTGAGCTCTTTGGCTAAACGGACAAGCTGTTGATTATTCGACTTTTGTCTACTTCGATTAGAGCGATTGCGAGAAAGATATATCAAGGTTACTCCTAATTTGCCCTCATCAGGTCTAAACCATCGTACTCCACGAAGATTTTTCAAGCGATTACGGATCGACTCGTCAATGTAAGCCAAACCATCCGAATCTCTACCACGGCCATGAACCATTTTTATCTTAAAAATTCCTTTATTAGCCGCCGTTAGAAGACAGAAGTCCCACAATCGCTCGAAATCCTCAAAATGCTCTCGGCGCCCATGAAAATCCAATTCGATAGAATTTTTAGTGATCGTGACATTCAAACTTATCACTTAGATAGCCTGTACAGCGGTTATAATACTGACATTAACAATATCTTGCCATGTGCAGCCACGACTCAGATCATTCATGGGTTTGTCTAATCCCTGAATGATTGGCCCATAAGCCTCTGCATTAGCAAATCGCTGAACAAGTTTATAGCCTATATTGCCTGCATCCAGATCAGGAAAAATTAGAACATTAGCCTGTCCTTCTAAGCAGCTATGTGGCGCCTTTTTACTGGCAACCGATTCAATAATTGCCGCGTCTAATTGTAGTTCAGCATCCAGTAAGTAACCCTCAGAATTTCTTTCAGATGCGATATCAAAGGCCCTCTTAACTTTGTCTACATCAGCGTGTTTAGCAGACCCTTTGGTTGAGAAACTTAAAAAAGCCACTTTCGGCTCATCATCAACCAATTTTTTAAAGTTTCGGGCCGTAGCCAAAGCTATATCAGCAAGCTGCTCAGAATTGGGGTTGGGAATTACACCACAGTCTGCAAATAACAGAATACCATCCGCTCCAAAAGTACCAGACGGCTCGATCATAACAAAAAAACTGGAAACCGTTTTATTATCTCGTGAAGGCTTAACAATTTGAATCCCAGATCTAAGTACATCTGCAGTAGGAGATATAGAGCCAGATACCAATCCGTCAACTTTACCTAATTTAAGCAAAACTGAGGCGAGAGTAATCGGCTTAGAAAGCTCTCTGCGGGCTTCAACCCAAGATATACCTTTATCCTTTCGTAGCTCGTAGTAAGTTTCTGTAAGCGACTTCGTCAGTGCATCATCAAGAGGTGATACAACCTGAGCTCCGGTAAGATCATAACCGGAAGTGTCGATTGCTTTCGGATCACAAACGAGGGTAACATCACATATTTTCTCCCGAATGAGGTACTCTGCTGCCTTTAGAACTCTTTCATCTTCCGCTTCAGGTAGGATTATATTTTTTGGATTTCTAATCGCTGTAGATTTCAGACGCTCGATGAATGCATTCATCAACTTCCTCCCGATCAAATGTTTTAAACCAAGCTTATCCAGCAGAAGAAAAGAAGTCAAAAATCTTGTAGAATAAGTTTACAGGAGGACCATGTCAAAAATACTGGTCTTAGATGACGAAGAATTGATGACGGAAACAATTCGTAAGCTTTTATCCAAGCGCGGATACAAAGTGGAGATTTTCAGTAACCCCATTACGGCTCTCAACGTTATGCAACGTGAAAAGTTCGATATCGTATTAACCGACTTCAAAATGCCAAACATTGATGGCTTGGAGATGATCGACCGCATTCGCGAACTAAGACCAGAGGCCAAAATCATATTAATGACAGCCTACTCATCAATACCAAATGCTGTTGAGGCAATTAAAAGAGGAGCTTCCGAATATATTACTAAGCCTTTTGAATGGGAAGAATTAGAGGAGAAAATTCGCGATATTGGCGGAAAAAAAGAATCGAAACAAACACGACCATCGATAGCAGGTTTTGACTTAATTGGTCAGTCTGCGCCTATGAAACAACTCAAGAACCAGATTCAAAGAATAGGCCCATCGAACGTAACTGTATTGATTCGAGGCGAAAGTGGCTCGGGAAAAGAACTAGTTGCTCGACAACTGCACCTAAATTCGGAGAGAGCACACCAACCTTTCGTCCCGATAAACATGGCGGCAATACCAGAGAGTCTCATGGAAACCGAGTTTTTTGGTTACAGAAAGGGAAGTTTCACAGGTGCCGACCACGATACTCCTGGCAAATTTATGGCTTCGAACGAGGGAACACTCTTCATGGATGAAATCAGTGAGATGCCGTTAAGCTTTCAGGCAAAATTACTTCGCGTTCTCCAGGATTTTCAAATTATGCCAATTGGTGACACCAAACCTGTCTCTGTTAATTGTAGAATTCTGGCCGCTACAAATCGGAATATTGAAAAAATGATTTCTGAAAATACATTCAGAGAAGATCTATACTACAGACTGAATATAATCGAAATTGAAGTTCCCAGTTTACGCTCTAGAATGGAGGATTTACCAATTCTGACCGAACATTTTTTACAGAAACATGCCAGTGAAGAGATGGAAATAGACAATGAGTTTATGAGTGTCCTGAGAGCCTATCACTGGCCAGGTAATGTAAGAGAGCTGGAGAATATAATCCATCGCTGTGTGGTCTTAAGTGACAGTACAACACTTGATAAGTATGCGCTACCAAGAAACATAAGCGGTTTACAACCGAAAAAAGAAACACCACTAACCGATATTGCGCTCAGGCAACTTAAAGAAGGTAAATCTTTGAGCGAAATTGAAAAGGAAATTATTCTAAAGGCGATCGACGAATCCTCCGGTAACAAAACGAATGCTGCTAAAATATTAAAAATCACTAGACGTAAACTATATTCGAGGCTAGAAAAACATGGAATACAGGTATAAATCACCTATACCTACAGTGGACATAATTGTATATGACCCAAGCATAAATAAAATAGTTCTCATAGAACGTAAATTTGAGCCACTTGGATGGGCATTGCCTGGCGGATTCGTTGATTATGGCGAAAGCCTTGAAAATGCAGCTTTGCGGGAATGCTATGAAGAGACCAATCTCAGTGTAGACTTAATATGCCAGTTCCAAACATATTCAAATCCGAAAAGAGATCTGCGCAAACATACTATATCCACAGTCTTCATTGCACATATCAAGGATGGTACGCTTCAAGCAAAAGATGATGCCTTAAAAGCCCAATGGTTCGACCTAGAGCATCTTCCCAACCTCGTATTTGATCACAACCTGATCGTTAAAGATTTCAAAAAAAATTTTTTTTCCGAAGTAGCTTACTTCCTACAACGTAGAAATTTAATAAATAACGAGTAAATTAAGCAGAAATCATGCAGTAAGATCTTCTTCTAATCTCGAAGCAACGGCTTGCGGACTCATTTTACGCCAGTAAAAATCATTACTTTGTAGAGCAATTTTAGCAAGCTTATTGAATGGCTTTGTGCAAAGATTAACAATTCACCAACCAAAGATTCCTTGGTGATACCAGTATAAATAATAGGGAAATCATCTCTATTTGTTTTACTACCGCACTGATTTATCAAAC
>CAZRWM010000145.1:0-4791 GCA_964603885.1 uncultured bacterium | reverse complement strand
AATATCATTTGCTCCTTGATGAAACTTTTCAGAGCATTACCTTTTTTATCTTTTTTTATTGCTAAAGGTATCAATTCAGGAAGGTAAATTCCTGTTAATTCTCTTTCAAATATCTTAGACAGCACAAGCGCCTTAGAAGGTGTTTCAAAAACTCTGTCAACAATCTTGACTCCTTTGATTACCGTATACATTGCGTTAAATAATAGCGACAACATTACGGCCATTATCATGAAAGCAAAGAGCAATTCGATTAGTGTAAAACCACCCATTTTAATTTGCTTTTTAGAAACTTTGAAATCAGACAATCTCATCTCTTTTCATCCTTATAAATGAACGAATGAGTCTCATAACGATAGTTACGATTCCCTGATTCCCAAAAAATATACATTTGTATCTTATACAGACGCTCTACATTCAAATCTTTTTTGACACCCATATCGCCTGCAGAGCCATTTTCGTCCTGTGGTACCAACATAATATCTTCAAGCTTAACCTTTTCAATCTCATACTCATATCGATAGCTATCAAAATCATCGAATTTTCCATCCTGTTTACCTTCTGAAATTTTCTTTGAGTCAAGTTGAATTTCATTAAAGAGATTCCTTGCTAATTGAATAGCACTCACCGTCATTTTCGCCTGATTCGACATTCGAGCCGACTGACTTAAATTAGGTAAAACTGTAACAACTGCAGCTGAAATTATCAGTAGCGATAATGTAAGCTCTAATAACGTGAAACCTTTTTGGGTTATAAGTTGGCCATGTCTTGCATTGGCACCAAGATAGCTACCACGATGAAACAAACAAATCCTCCCATCACAAGTATAATCAAGGGCTCAATGATCGACGTCAGACCCAGAATTGTATTTTCTACTTCATTATCATAATCAGAAGATACCGTTTCCAGCATCATTTCTAAATTACCAGAACGTTGACCAGTATCTATCATTTTTATAACTATCGGCGGGAAAACTCCACTCGATTGTAGCGGTTCTGCGATACTATTTCCTTCACCTACATTTTCAGCTGCATGAGAAATCGCAGCTTGTAGAACCACATTCCCTACGACCTCCTTCACAATCGACATGGACTTGAGAATATCCACTCCAGCGCGTAATAAAACTGCGAAAGTAGAGGCGAATCTTGATATTGCTATCTTCTGAAATAAAGCTCCAAAAAGTGGTAATTGTAACAATAATGCATCTACTCTGTAACGACCCGCTGCGGTGCGATAATATTGCTTTAGACATACCAAAGAAAGAAAAAATAAAAAAGCTAATAGCCACCACCAATTAGATAAAAAGTTTGAACTTTTTATTAGAAGGGCAGTAGCTGCGGGTAACTCTTTTCCTTGCTCTAGAAGAACAGATGTAATATTTGGTACAACTTGTGTCATTAAAATTATAATTACACCTACTGAAGCAATAATCATAACCGCAGGATATGTTAAGGTAGCTATCATCTTATTTTTGAGTTTAGCTTGTTCCTCTAAATATGAGGCTAGTTTTGAGAGAATTGCTGGCAATTCTCCAGATGCTTCACCAGCTCTTACCAAAGACCGGAAAGTTTCGTCGAAAATATAAGGGTATTTATTCAATGATTCATAAAGTGTCTTACCTTCTTTGACCGCTCGATCTACATCTAGAATGGCACCGTGAAAACCTGAATGATTAATTTGTTCACTGATCGCAGCTAAAGCACCGTCGAGAGTGAAACCAGATCGTAAGAGTGTACCTAGCTGTCGTGTAAAGAACACCAAATCCTTGCCGGGAACTTTAACCGAGGATGTTTGCGATGCTCGAAAAAAATTGAATTTAATTTTTCCAGAGTCTATGCCCATTTTAATAATAAAATGACCCCGATCCTTTGCTTGCTTTCGAGCTAAAGCCTCTGAACTTGCTTGAATCTCAGATCGAATTTTTTTACCCGTACGGTCAAGTGCTGTGTAATGGAAATTAGGCATATTTAAGCCACCCTGAGAACCTCGGCTACTGTGGTAATACCCTCTCTTATACACCTGACACCATCATCACGTAGTAGAAACCCCGCTTTTCTCTTTATGAAGTAATTCCTGCGAATTTCAGCTGAACTCGCTCTCTGACCAATCAGGTTCTGCACCTCTTCATCAATCTCTAAAAATTCAAAAATACCCCGTCGACCCTTATAGCCAATATGGTTGCAGCGCATACATCCTTTACCTTGCACATAATTTTCTTGAACTGGCAATCCAAGGGTTTGAAGTCCAATCGGATCAGGAGAATACTCTATTTTGCAATAATTGCAATTCAAGCGAACTAGGCGCTGTGCCAATACGCCAATTAAAGAAGAACTTATCAGATAAGGCTCAACACCCATATCAAGTAATCGAGTAATTGAGCCAGACGTATCATTTGTATGTAGTGTCGATAATACCAAATGGCCAGTTTGAGAACCTTGGACTGCTATCTCAGCTGTTTCGCGGTCACGTATCTCACCTACCATAACAATATCAGGGTCTTGACGTAAAATTGACCTCAAGCCCGCCGCAAAAGTGAAATCTATTTTCGGCTTCACTTGAATCTGAGAAATACCCTCGATCTGAATCTCAACCGGATCTTCGATGGTGATTATATTTTTTTCCCTAGACTTAATAGTATTCAGTACAGAATATAGTGTGGTTGATTTTCCCGAGCCCGTGGGCCCCGTCACTAACAAAATTCCATTTGGCCTGGTGTACTGCTTCTGAAAAGCATCATCAATGTCCTTGGGAAAGCCTATATTAGTGACATCGAGTAGATCCGCTCTGGTATCCAAGAGCCTCATCACGATGCGCTCCCCATGACTTGTAGGTAAAACAGAAATTCTCAAGTCTACGACTTTTTCTCCCAATGAAATTTTTAGACGACCGTCTTGCGGTAATCTTGTCTCTGCAATATCGAGACTAGCCATGATTTTTATACGAGAAGCAATGGCGCGTTGAACTACTTTAGGTGGCGATGGTGTGTCATACAAAACGCCATCGATTCGATAACGAATTTTGATATCTTTTTCATAAGGTTCAATATGAATGTCTGAAGCTCCATCATTTACTGCATGATAGATAATCGAGTTTACAAATCGAATTACAGGAGCTTTATTTGCCATGTCTAGAAGATCTTCAGCGCCTTCCAAATCTTCTAGATTTATTGTGTAGTCAGCCTCCTCAAGGTCTTTAATTACTTGGGAAGTGAGGTCTTTCTGGGAGCCATAACACTCGTTTATTGCAAGTTCGATTTCATCTCGGGTAGTTAACACCGGCTTGATAGTAAGACCTAGCAACTGTCGTAAGTCATCTAATAAATGAACTTTTAGAGGATCATTAATAGCGACAACTAACTCATCCATTGAAGTGTAACAAGGACAGAACTGATGTTGCTTAGCAAAATCAATAGGCAATTTACCCATCATGGAAGCATCATTATCCAGCCGATCTATTTTCTTTACATAAGGAATATCATATTGCTCAGACAGACCCTCTAATAACTGATCCTCATTTATCATTTGATCTTGAATAAGAATCTCGCCTAATCTTCGAAATCCATCTTCCGATTCCTGTTTATCAAGGGCTAACTGAAGCTGCTGATCATTAATATGCCCCTTATCAATAAGGATTTGACCGATTAAATCACGGCCACCAAATAAATCTATCATGGTCAACCTCAGTTCCTTGACAAGTTTTTCTCTAGCTTCTCAACCAACTGATTGAATTCTTCGTCTTTCTCACGCGTATTTTTTTCTACTTCAGATAAACGCTCTAAATGATAGCTCGTCTGCTTGGAAATACTCTGTTCAAGATTACCGACCAACTGATCAAATGATTCCACGGGCTTGTTTCTGTTATTTGAGTTTTTTCGGACTGGATACAATAATTTTCGATTTCTAGCTGCCTTCAAGTGTGCCGTCTGACGCTGATTTCTGACTTTGATCATCAGAGAGTCAAATTTATCGTCACCCGTTTTATTTTTCCGTGTCGTAGCTGAATCAACTTGATTTAATTGATTTCGCATATCTTTCAAGGCCATTTTGACATTCTTGATTCCTTGACCTAATTCCTTCCTCTCAGATCCTGATTTTATTCGTTCAGCGTTCTTTCGCTCACTATCAATCGTACTCAACAAAGGTGGTCTGATTCTCTGAAAACCCGTCTCCTCTGTTGCTAGATTTTCAGTCTTGGTATCCTCCTTATCCTCTAGACCTACAGTTACCTCATGATTCTTCATAGTTACGTCCAGACTCTTCGAATCTGCTTTAGTCTGCTTTAAAATTTCCTCAGTTTTTGGTTTCTCAAGTTTATCCAGAGGTTTTGATACCGGCCTGATATACGGTTCGACGATAATCCTAGGTTTTGATTTTCTACGACCTATATCATGAGTTAATTTTTTAATTTTTTTTCTAATCGAGCTAATCAGACTGGTACGGCTCTTTTTATTCGGTGGCTTCTCATTAGAGACTATTTTTTTAGATTCTTTAACCTTTTGAATTAACTTGTCAGACTGGGTTTTTTGTTTAGGCTTATCGAGTTCATTGGGTTCAACGATATTAGTGACCCGATTAGGTTTTTGAGTCTTTAATATTGTAGGCACTTCCCTGCTTAAATTTTCAATCTCTTGCTTCTCGACTTCAATCTTCTCCTCTTTTTGGGTGAGCTGAGTAGCTTTTTCTGATTTATCTATACTTACTTTTTCAATCTCTTTCTTAACTTCTAAAGATTTCTCAGCATCAACAGCCGCCTTAACATTTTTTAATTTGGAAGAGTTACTTAAGTTATGTTTAT
>CAZRWM010000144.1:0-4795 GCA_964603885.1 uncultured bacterium | reverse complement strand
TCTAGCTGCTGTTTCGCCCAATTTAATTAATGAATCAAAATCTGAAAATTGACCGGTTGAATAACTCTTGACCTTTGGTCTAATAATAATATCTGCTAGAGATTCTTGGTATGCACTAGTTTGTACATTCATAAAACTTATAGACTGGTCAATAATATCAACCATTGAATTTAATTCTGTTTCTTTGTATAGCTTAGTACCCACATCGACTGCTATTAAAACATCGGCTCCCGATTCTTTAGCATCTTGTACCGGCAGATTACGAATCATCATTCCATCCATCAATAGTTTTCCATCGACTTTTTGAGGTTGAAAAACCGACGGTAAGCTCATGCTAGCTTGCATAGCTTCGGCAAGTTCACCAGATGTCAGCTGAACAACACGACCGCTTAGGATGTCTGTTGTTATGGCTATAAAAGGGATTTTTAGATCATTAAAATTTTTAATGTTACGAATTGGCCAACACAAACGCCTTAAATGCTTTTTAAGGGTATTTCCCTTAACTAAACCTGTGGGTAACGATACTTTTCCATTACGAACCGGAAATGACAGTGCTACTCTATCCTGTAAAGATTTTTGACGCAAACTTACATTCCGACGTAAAGATTGATCAGTAAAAACTTGCGTCCATGGGATCATTCGTACTTCATCCTCTAGTTGTTGCGCTGAATAGCCCGCTGCATAGAGTCCGCCGATTATTGATCCCATAGAATTCCCAACGATGAAATCTATTGGAATCTTATTTTCTTCAAAAACCTTTATTACGCCTATATGTGCTAATCCTCGGGCACCACCTCCAGAGAAAACCAGAGCAACTTTGGAATTTGCCCAACAGGAATGGAAAAAACTTATAAAAATAAAGCTGATGATTAATTTCACAGATGGAGCCTTTTACAATCTATCGATTTTACAGAGGAACCGATCAATAAAATTTACTCCAAAAATTCATGCTTTGAGAATATTACGAATCGTGATCGTTATTGGTACCGCTAGAGACAATAACAATACGCAAGTAGCTCCTGGTGGAAGATCAAAAATTATTGAAAAATTGATCCCTAACATACCAAATATTACAGCAATAATGACTGCTAACCATGGTATTCGAAAATACCTATTTGACAGGTTTTTTGCGCATAGCACTGGTAAAATAAGGTAACCAAACGTAAACAAAAAGCCGCTCACTTTAAGACAGGTTCCTATCACTATACCTAATAAAAGAGCGACACCATAATTAAATCGATTAAAATTAATTCTACACGTACTCAAAAATTGAGGATCAACCAAATATAAAAATATCTGTCTACGATAGCGCCAAAATAAAGTTATTACAAAAATATTCATAGCAGTCATCCAATAGACTTCAGACCAACTTGAACCAATCAAGCTTGCACTACTTAAAACCTTCACTTCTTCCATGCCATGGGGGCTCATTGCTATCATCACCATGACTGCAGCAGAAAAAAATATAAATAAGTAAGCTGTAACTGAAGAAGCGTAACTATTACCGGACTTGTTATATACCCAGAACGATGTTAAACATGCTAATAAAATAGAGGTTACATAAGTAAGATATTGTGCATTAATCCAATCAAAAATAACGACTATCCCTATACCCAGCATAGAGGCCTGAGACATGCTGGCACCAAGAAATTCTTGCTTTTTACCTACCAATACAAAACCGGAAATAGCTAACATAGATGCACTTAAAAGACAGCTCAAATAACTGGCTGCAAATAGCGGTAAAGTACTAATAAAAATCTCAATCACAAATAATCTTTCAAAGAAATTAACCAATCACTACCGTCAGTAATCGTGCCCGCTGCCTTAAGTTCACTAGACTTAACTGTACTGAATTGAGAGTTTTTAAGAAATCCAAAATGAGTAGCATAGATTAATGCTAAATTAAGGTTATGAGTCACTATGATTAACGTTAAATTATTAGACTTTTTAAGATTTATTAATAGCTCAAAAAGGTTAATAGAAGATTGTAGATCTAAACCGGTAGTAGGTTCATCTAAAAGTAATAATTTTGGCTTTCTTAGTAATGCTCTAGCCAAAGTCACCCGCTGCTTTTGCCCACTAGATAATTCGGTGAAATCTTTGTTATAGTCAATATCTAATCCCACCATTTGGAGAGCTTCATAAATCGTTAAATAATTAATTTTATTTGAGTCACAGTCTGTAAGACCAAGGGTTAGATACTCAGCTACAGTCACTGGATAAACCGAATGAAAATTGATTGATTGAGGTACAAAGCCTATGCGTAGGGGGTCAAGATAATCATCACCCCAAGACAGGCTACCGCATAAGATTTGTAACTCCCCCGTCATAGTTTTTATAAGGGTGGATTTACCGCTGCCATTGGCACCAAGGATACACCAAAATTCACCGGAATTAATCTCCCAGCGGACTCCATTCAGATGAAATCCACTGGAAGAGTAACCAATATCCGCATCCTTTAATTCAAATACTTTTGAATCAAATTCAATCAAATTATCCTCGGTCTTCTGTAAGTCCAACATAAAGACTATCTAGTGTCCATTGAACCCATTCCAAATAGTCGTCATGCTTTTCAACTGAATTCATTTGAGTTCCAAGTTGAATTACTGGACAATTAACCTCTGATTCAACAAATCTAATCAAACGTTTATTGAAAAAGGGCGTATAAGTCACTAATCCAACTCCGTCTTGATTGATTTTCTTTACTGCTGAAGTCAAATATTTAAAGCTTGGCTTGATACCAGGTTTGGGTTCTAAAGTGCCATTGTTTTTTAAGCCTAAAAACCTGAATAGACTAGAAAAACTACTATGACCTTGAACCACAGCTTTATTCTGAAAAATTTCAAAGCGCTTTAACTGGCCACCAATCAATTTTTCTTCATTTTTGGACTTTAAAAATTTTACCAAACTATTATAACTACGAAGCTCTAAAAGTTTTGCGCAGTCATACTTAGCTACTAATTTTTCACCAAGAAGATATGTACCAAGCTTGTGCTTGAAAGCCATATAATTTGATTCAATTTCTGCTTTAGAACCTGGGATTAGTTCTTGCAATTTTGACTTGATTCCTCCTGCCGCTAACAAACCTTGTGAAGGATCTGATAAGTAGTGAGGGTTACCTTTTGGATGGATGTGACCCATCCCACGATTAACTGGACCATCAATTGTCTCAATGGGTACAATAAAATCAGAAACATCTAAATGCCCCGGCTTACCTATCTGCACCTTTTGATTTCTTGATTGTTGAATCACGACCGGCAACCAACCGATTTCTAATTCTAGCCCAATCTTTACAACCAGATCTGCCTTATTAACAGCAGCTACATAACTCGGTAAAACTTCGACATAGTGAGGGTCTTCACGACCCTTCACCAATGTTTTTACTTTTACTAGAGATGTACCAATTTCATTTACAAGACTGGCTAACTCAGGAGTTGTTACTACTACTTTAAGAGCTTGCTGGCAATATACAGACGACGTTAATAATAGGAGTAAAGCTATAATACGCATAGATTCCCCTAGAACTTATGCGCTGGATGAGCACCAATAGCAATATCGAAACCTAACCAAATAGATTCAGCATCACCATCAGCAAGAACACCAAAATCATCTTTATTATATTGCAATCTCACCTGACTAAACTCAGATAATTTCCAGGTTACTAGAGGAGAGTAACGCTCTCTTTCGGCCCGCTTTGCATCTGCTGCAATACCAGCTCCGTTCTTAGCCCAAGCCCTTTCGTAGCGAAATCCATACTTGAGCTTATCAGTTTTTTGGTAACTAACTTGCCCAAAGAAACCTTTATCCTCTAACTGAGTAGTGGTTCCTGCCAAATCAAAATCTCGCTCAATATATTCACCTTCGAAAATTAATGCGCGACGATCGCCTTCATCAGTTAGCCAATTTTTTTTGTACACAACATCAAAACCTTGAATACTAGTATCTGCACCAAGGCCAGTTGCATTAGGCCCTGATAACCATGATAATCCTAATTTAAAATTGGCATTATCAGAAAGTTCCCAAGCTTGGTCCCAACGTAGTAACTTAACCATATCATCAATTCCGCGTACGTCCCTTTCTACAAATGCAGCACCTGATGCGGGATTTGCCTCACCATATACTTCATCGTTAGCTAAAAAACTTGTCATTGTCTCACCATTAGGATTTTGCAAACCAAAATGAAACTCACTATAGCGCTCTTTGGGAGATAGCCAGCTCAAGCGAAATCCAGGCGCGCGTAATGCATCAGCACCAAATACTCGATTATGAATAATTGGCTGATCTAAAAACGTCCAATCATGTGCATGTCTTGGATTGATACGACCAAATTCTGTATGCATGTGACCCAGCTCTAATTGAAGATTATTACCTAAATCACGACTGGTTATAAAAGCTTCCTCAATTTCTACCTTGGACTCGCCTTCGATATGATCATAAGCGTACATTAAATGTAATTGCGCATCCCAGTTGGTATCGACAGCTCCAGATAAGCTGAATTCTACACCACGGTTCGTAAAGCCTCGTTTGTGCGGGTCATGAGCACCCTGTTGTAGATTTCCAAGATTTCCATCACGCTCAGAAGAGGTTCCAATTGCTGTTTGTAAAACCGCACCTATTTCAAGATTTTTCTGCTTACCCGTCCTTGATGATTTTTCGCCTCGAACTTTGTTAAGAGCTTCGTCAAGATCAGACGATTGAAATTTGCCATTCAATTTGTTCAAAACATTTTCAAGTTGATTCTGTAGAGATTCAATTTGCTTAGCTTGCTTCTGATTTTGTTTCTTTAATGTTGCTA
>CAZRWM010000143.1:3208-4823 GCA_964603885.1 uncultured bacterium | reverse complement strand
TCATTGGGCTGAGTTTCATAAACAAATAAATCAACACTCGCCAAAAGACTATTGGGTAAAATTAGGAAACTGAAAATTACTATAAAAAAGCCGTGCATTTATTAGCCGAATTTGTACTTTTTTGTACGAATAGGTCTACCTGTGCATCTTATCACAGGGCTCGAATGAAACCCACTTGAGATAGATATTCAGGGGTGTTTTTCAATTTGAAATTCAGAGAATAATTGCTTTTTCTGTAAATCAAAAAATCGAACAGTTGCTAAACCCCAACTATCCTCTGAAAACTGTTTAAGATGAAAATGAGTCGGCTGGTTAAGAAAAGTTACTTTCTCTATGCCTGATTCAGCACCCCATTCAACTTGCATTAAAAAATGAGACTTAAGTGGATTCTTAAGATATAAAGTAATCACGGGAACCTCATTATTCTTGAAGAATCTCGTAAATTGGAATCTATTTAAGTGATCAACATAACCTGAGACCACCAAAAAAATTGGATTATCATTATTTAACTCAGGGGAACTTTTAGTTATCTGATTCCACAGCCCTCTATTGATATAATTTAATTCCAAATTTCCAGAGCCCAGCATGGGCTCACTGTTATACAGAGCGGTTAAATAAAGCCCAGACGGATGGGCTTTGTTTAAGTGCAAAAACTTTTTGAAGAAGAAATATTTTTCAGAATTAACTTTAGGAAATGGCTTAAAAGCTAGGCCTAAACTAGCCTCATTAGACCTTCTGCGTACGCGTTCATAAGAACCTTTTTGAACAAAACTCCAATCGGGAATCAATCTAGGGGCGATGTTCGAATATTCAGATATGAATCCAAGCATTGGAAACATTGTGACTGCATTAGCTACAAAAACAGAGTCTGACGTTTTAGAGCTTAATATTTTAGCATCCTGCACTGCCAGTTTCTGTAAATCAACCACCTCATCAACTCTATCGTAAATCTTCGGTAGCAAGAGAATTCCTAGCAAACTTACAGTAGAATATAATATTTTTAATCGGTAATTTAGCCCCTCAAGTACCTTCACCACAATTAATAATAATAAAATACTAAATAGAATAGTGTGAGAATAAATATCTGAAATGTGGTAACAAAAGTTTCTTACTACTTCAAAAGTTAACGCTGCAATTAAAAGCCAAAAGGAGGGAATCCAGCCCACTGAATTGAAGTCGGTATTAGATCGATACGTAAAGGTCTTATTAAAAACTTTCAAAGCCGGGGTCAGAAGAATTATTAGAATCAAAAGCCAACACCACAGAGGAAAGTTCTCCATAATGGCTCTTAAAGTCAAATCCAAGCTGGAAATATTCGGCATACCAAGAAAAACGGAGTAAAGCTTAGCAGAAAAATGATAGAAATGCTCCCTTGGATGACTGAAATCAAACCAATAATTTAATTGTGAGCTTGCTCTCAGAGTGAGAAAAGCACAATGGACCAAAGGCCCTACAAATAATAAAAAAGACCACTTCAAACATTTCAATCGTGTCTGACGATGAAAAAATAAAAAAAACAGGACAACTGGACCAGCAGTTGTGTGGTGAGATATCAGAAGACCGCCCAACAAATATTTGCACCAAGGTATTTGTTGCCATTGAATTGAAATCAAGA
>CAZRWM010000143.1:0-3108 GCA_964603885.1 uncultured bacterium | reverse complement strand
CCGCCCAACAAATATTTGCACCAAGGTATTTGTTGCCATTGAATTGAAATCAAGAATAAAGTAAACAAAAAGGCAAGCAAACCGTAGACTTCGATGGTATTGGCCGCAAATTGAAAGACGCGACACTGTAAAAGAGAAATGCCAAAAAACAAGCCAACCAGTAAAGATCTACTAGATTTCCATACTAGCCAACTTAAACTTAAAAGAGTTATCAAACCTAGAACATATAATCCGCTGAGCAGTGATGAAGCCGATGAAAAGCCTAATTCACCACCTATGAGAATGAAAATATGACCTATCGCCGAAAATATTGAGTACCCCGGAGGATGGCAGATTCCAAGGTGCTCTGCTTGCGCTAAAAACTCGTAAGAATCAAGATGCTTTACACCCTCATTCTGAGGCCACAAAGATAAGAAGTATACCGCCATCAAAGTAATGGATACGTAGCTAAATTTTGATCGGCTGTCGTATTCCCTGACGGAATTCAACAAAATTCTCAATCGATTCATACCCTAACTAATTTAATGAGTCCGATATTTTAAGAACTTTTAATTCTGGAGGGTCCTGTTCGTGAACTTGCTCATAATGAAATTTGACCCAATCCCTAATTCTTTCATCCAGAACCATTTCAGCTGAGTAGGTGGGATGTAAATGTTTGTAGTCAAATACATGCTGAGCTTTACAAGGAAAAAAAACCTTAACCAATTGTCTTGGTAAGGTAGCTAAAATACGATCAATCAAACTTACTTCAAAGCAGGATTTCCCTAAATCATGCAGTAAAACGGCTTTTTTTGTTAGATCGGGATTAGCATCAGGATAATTTTTGAGGACTGTTAAAGAAGTGTAATACACGTCTAAAGAATGCCTTTGGTCAACGATAGACATTTGTAAAAAGAGTTTCAATTCTGGAGGTGAAAGCACAGAGGAAATTTCCGCTATTTCCTCCTCCGCCACCCGCGCAAAAATGGCCCTTCTAAACTGGTCGGCACGATGCAAAATTTTTGACAAAGACATTCGTTTAATCAGTATTTGAATCCATGATCATATCGAAAAAGATGGCCAGTGATCACCGGTTGGTGTTTTCACTAGCCTCTTTTTTTCAAAATAGATAGAGCCTAATCACAGGACTCAGCGGATTAGCTAAACCTTAGACGAATCCACTAAATCTTTGGGCTGAATCTATCCAGAGTGTTCAGTGTGAGCTTATGACGGACAACTATCTTGGCCTTTGGCCGTACCCGCATCCAAACTACCACCGTCGATGAATGATCCATCAATTGTTCCATGAAAAGTACACCATACATTACCAACCGTATCCGATTGATACGCATCTGTATTTTTCTTACAACCTGGATCACTTGGAACACCTTGGAGATACTTATCCGTAGCCAATGTTTGTAAGTCAGCCTGGGTCGAAATTGTTAGATTTTCACCAGTATCTAGATTGTACATCTCGAGAGCTCCCAAGATTGTTTTCTGATTCGCATAACAAGCCCGCTGATTCGACTTGTTACGCGCTTGACGAAAATTTGGGATCGCAATCGCTGCCAGAACACCGATGATAGAAATCACGATCATTAATTCAATTAGAGTAAAACCTCGTAATCGGTTGATTGTTCTCATTACCTCTCCTTTGGTTGTCACACCACACCACGCAAACATTCGAGATCGCACGTCCCAGAATAACGCAGAGCTTAATTTTAAGTGGCTCCATTCACTAGTGTCAACATCGGCATAAATACAGCCAATACAATTCCACCAATTATTAAACCCATGAAAACAATCACAACCGGTTCAATAATTGAGGTGAGCCCTTTCACAGCATTATCTACCTCTACTTCATAAAAGTCAGCAATTTTAGATAACATTTTATCTAATTCACCCGTCTCTTCTCCGACTGCTATCATCTGGACAACCATCGGAGGAAAAACATTACTGGATTTTAGGGGGTCCGCAATACTTTCACCCTCCCTAATAGAACTGCGTGTGGAATCAACGGCATCTTTAATAACAGAATTCCCTGCCGTCGCAGCAGTCACTTCCAAAGCCTGCAAAATAGGTACTCCCGAGGATATCATTGTTCCCAGAGTACGGGTAAATCTGGCCACTGCCATCTTCCTCATCATATTGCCAACCGCTGGCATTCGAAGAATGTTCACGTCATAGAGTCTGGAACCCTTCTCTGTTCTAAAGAATTCCATGATGGCCCAAGGAATTACAAAAATACAAGGAACAATTACAAACCAATACATTACCAACATATCTGATAGTTGAAGCAGAAATTTAGTAATAAATGGTAGCTCCACATTCATGGACTCAAAAATCGATTTGAACTGTGGCAAAACAAACATTATCAACGCCAGCACCACTAAACCCGCAATAGCTAAGATCACCACCGGGTATGTCAACGCACCCTTTACTTTCGATTTTAATGCTTCAGAATTCTCCAAATAAGTGGCAAGTCTTTGAAGAATACCATCAAGTATACCGCCGGCTTCTCCAGCCCTAACTAAGTTTACAAATAAAGTATCAAACACCCGAGGATGCTTCCCCAGTGCCGAAGACAAAGTTGCTCCCCCTTCTACATCCGAGCGAACAGCATTGATAATTTTTGCAAAAGTAGGATTCTCAGTTTGACCCTGTAAAATTGATAAACAGCGTACTAAAGGAACACCAGAGCCCATCATGACTGCGAACATCTGAGCAAATATTGATACATCTTTAGAACTAACACCACCCGAAAATAGTGTAAAAGTGAAGGCTTGCTTCCTTTTTTCGATTTTCGTAATAAAGAAACCTTTTTCTCTCAAGCGAGACGTCACCTGCTCCTTACTATCGCCCTCCAATTCTCCCTGGATAGACTTTCCTTCATAATTTTTTGCTTTATAAAAAAAAGTAGGCATAAGATTTAATCCTCCGCGGCAAAAATAAAATTTCTAGCAACAGCATCCGTTGTTAATTATAAAAAGGCTTAAGGTTACAAGCAAATAAGACTATTCAAAACTACTGGCAAAAGTACAACTTCATGGGTTTAGACCAATTGTTTGTTAGTAAGTTCCATATTTCTAATCATTCTTTAAGCATTCTCGCCAATTCATCCTGCTTCAT
>CAZRWM010000142.1:0-4992 GCA_964603885.1 uncultured bacterium | reverse complement strand
AGAGTATTAGTGGGTAATTTCGTTACTCGATCTGAAGCGACTAAGTTTGCTACCCGGTTGTCGGAAAATGAAAAATTGCCAGTATATGTGCGCTTAGCCGTTAACCGATAGCTTCCCAAAAATAATCGTCAAGATGTTTTAGATCATAGACACAGAATTACAAACGGGTCTAATAAAACAATGGGTTGACCTGTTCGTCGTCTGTTTTTTCGATAATAATCTGGCAACCAGTTGGGTGAAGGGACAAACGACTCGTTGCAGAATGTAAGTCTAGAAATTTTAAGTAGTGGTAATTTGAGCAGTGAAAGCACAATGTTTTGCGCTCGATTTCTCCAAACTTTACACGTAAGTTCAGGGTTTCCACTAGCGGGCAATGAATCGACTCTAAATAAAAGGTCTCCTCGCTTTCTTCAAGGTAAAACTGCATTCCGAAGTTTTGCTTTAAATAAATTAACAGATATTCTAAAGTGTCTTGCAGATTACTACTATGGATTTTACTTTCCCAATGTAGACGGAATTGATCGATAGCTTGCTGGTAGGTACGTGGAGAATTTCTTCGGATATGTTCAAGCAGTGGCATCAGCTGTTGAATAAAATGTTCGCAATTTTGAGACTCCTTTGAGCCTTCATCTAGCTCTGGTACAAGCAGTTTTTGTGCGAATGCCTCTTTTTCCATAAAACTATTGTATCTAAAAAGTAGTCGATTTAGGCATGGTTGTGGTAATTCTTTTATTAAAATGGAATCATTAGTGCCAAACTGAGATGTATGCATATGCTAACAGAACAAGGTCATAGTTTCTTACTTATCATGGCAATTGGTTTTTATCTGGTGACCAATGCCTGTTATTTGCGCAGTTTTTTAATTAGGTGTACAAGAGTAGACTCCTTGGGCAATTCCATGCTTATTTTAGGCGTCTTGTGTCACGCCTTAGACCTTGGTTTGCATTTAGCCTCTAGCGACCAATATTCACTATACAACCGAATGGTGATGGTTTCATTTATGATGATTTTTGTTGCCGTTGGATACCTGCTGATACAGCAGAAATTTAAGTTAAATCACCTAGGTATCTTCTACATTTTGCCTGGTTTCATACTCTTTGTTGCAGCGTTTGCCCAACAGTTGACAGCAGGTTTTCATATAAGTCAGGTCCTCGTCGACAATCGAGTATCCTCCAACGATATAACCGTGGGTAGTTTACATTGGATTCGTAATATTCACTCTGTGCTGTCCGTCTTAGCGATTTCTTTTTTTAATCTATCTTTCGTTAATTCCATCCTTTATTTAATGATGGAGTCTAGATTAAAACGAAAACTTTGGGATTTTTGGTTTGAAAGATTACCCTCCTTGAATACCTTAGAAGAGATGGGGCATCAAAGCACTCTTCTTGGTTTCCTCTGTCTCACTTTATCCATTCTTAGTGGCGCTATGTATCACCATCGTATGGGCCAAACTTTCTTGAGCGTAGGCCCGAGAGAGTGGATGATTTTCATCGCTTGGTTTGCATATTTAATTTATTTTCATATTCGGTTCTCGTTGGGTGCACTTGGAAAGCGTTTAGCGTACATAGCAATCGCTTGTTACGTTCTCCAAATAGTCGCTATTGTCTCTATGATTGGAATTCACAAGTTTTAGGGTTATTTTGGAATGAAAGTTTTTGTCATAGGTGCGAATCACAAAAAAGCCTCCATGAAGGATCTTGAGGAGTACTTTCTTGATGATGAGAGAATAACTGAACTCAATAATTTCATTGGGAAGACTGTAACAAATTTTGAATTAGTACCCTTGCAAACTTGTAATCGAATGGAGTTGTATTTCGCAGCAGAACATTTCGATGTCATATTAAAGGCGGTAAAAGCTTTTTTTAGTATTTCTGATTTAAATTTCAGTAATAATTTTTACTGTTTGAGTGGTAATGATTGCGTTTGGCATCTGATGGAGGTTGCTGGCAGTTTAGATTCTGTCATCCTTGGAGAATCTCAGATTTTAGGGCAAGTACGTGACGCTTACTTGAAAGCCAAAGACAAGGGATTGACGTCAAAAATACTCAATCGACTTTTCGAGCAAACGGTGAAAACTGGAAAGAGAGTTAGGTCAGAAACTGGTATATCGAAGGGAGCAGTTTCCATATCACAGGCATCAGTTGAATTGGGTCGTAAAGTTTTTAGGAGTCTTGAAGGTGCCAAGTTGATCCTTTTGGGTGCTGGAGAAATGGGGCGATTAACCTTGGATCATCTCGCTAACACCAAAGCTAGGAGTATTACAGTACTAAATCGAACTTTTGAGCGGGCTGATGAACTAGCAAATAAGTATGATGAACGTATTACGGTTGAAAGTCTGGATGAGCTGGAGAACCTTTTACTCCCAGTAGATATGATTTTTGCAGCTATGAATTTTGACGGTTATATTCTAAAGAGGGAGTCTATCGAGAGACTGATGCCACGCAGGCGATATAAACCGCTATTTTTAATAGACATAAGTCTTCCTAGAGTATTTGATCCAGACTGTAATAAGTTAGACAATGTCTTTCAATTTGATATTGAAGATTTAAAAGACGTTGTGGATAAAAATAAGCAAGAGAGAGAGTTGCAGGCTGAGCTTGCTAATCAAATAATCAAGCAAGAGGTTGTAGACTTAGAATTTTGGCTATCGCTTCATCAATTAGCCCCTCTGATGCAATCGATGAATGAATACAAACAAATACTGGTTGAAGAACAAAGCCAAAAATTTAGCAAGTATATTGATGAGGCATTTCGGGATGCTGAAAAGAAATTTCAAATTCCTACACAACTAAGACATGAGATTACTGAAAAACTGGAACATTATTCACAAAAGTCGATGCATAATTTAGGCGGCAAACTCCATCATTTGATTGCACAATTAGCAAAGAATTATCCTCGTAACCCGCTTGATCAGCAGCGACTTCAGAAGGTTATCAGGGATGCTGTTAACATCTCAGAATCAAGTGTAGATTTTGATACAAAAATTGACGCCAATACGATCGACAATAATTGAGCATCATCTTATGACTATTGGGAGTACGAAACCCTTACCATCCTTGGTTGCAGTAGCGGGATTATAGTCATTTTCTCTCAGTGCACGATCTTTCTCTATTCTGAGTTTTTTAAGTTCCTCTAGTCTATAGTATTCATCCAACTGACTTTTTTCATCTAGCATATGCAGTCGTAACTCACGTTCAATGATTTCGCGTACTTTTCGGTGATTTGACAGGTCAGATGTATCAATTTTGACTTTATAATTTTGATTACGATACCTTATCGGTAAAATTATTTTGTTAGCTTTCTTGAGTGATTGACGACTACCGAAAATATCTGCAAAATCTATTTCTATTTCTACTAGTCCAAGACTATCGATCACAGCCTTAATTGTTCGGATGTCACTGATCTCACTTGATGCGTTAGCCAGTATTTGATCGGTAGCACCTAAGGAGGATAGCTCTGTCAAGTTTGAATTAGCTTTCTGAGTAAGATTAGTTGCTTGATTTTTAAGTGCTACAATTCTCACTTGTTTTTGTTGTTCAGAAAGATCTTCTTGAGCTTGGATAGTCCGAATCTTCGATTCAATATCGCCCAGTCCTCCCCTAATCTGAAGGAACATTGCGGATAGTTCTTGTATTCTAAATTGTTGGATAGCGTTGGGAGAGGTGAATAGTTCGGTCTGAAAATCTGCAATAGTTTGATTAAGTGAGTCAACAAGTTGATTGAGTGCACCCAAATCGTTTGCGAGTAACTTGTCTACCAATTTAATGGTCACAATCTGACCATCAGCGTTAGTCGCTTCTACAGCGATATCACCTTCATTATCAATTTCAAGGAACTGTTGCTTTTGATCATCGATATTTTGATGGATAGATGCAGCTTCTTGTTTTAATTGGTTTGCGGCGCTTACTTTTTTGCTAGGCGATAGATCTTCATCCTCCACAAGCGCGAATAAAAGGTTGTTTATCTCCTCGAGACGTTCTTGTTGGTCACTAATATTTTGTTCTAATACTTGGTAGCTTTGCTGTATGGTGGCGGACTTAGCGGCTATTTCTATCTGGTTTAGGGCGTCCAAAATTTCCTGATTCTGTACATTGAGATTACTTAAAGTGTTCAGATTGTGTTCTAATTCCGTAGTTAGGTCTTGTTTGCTCTGAGTCAAGAAATCCAATCTTGATTGTTGCGCTTCACTTAGCGTCAGTAATGCTTTCAAAGAGCTAATTTCTGCATTGATATTCTCCAGCTGAGCTGTTATATCAAGTGTTGCGGCTTGTACGTTAGCAGCTTCTCCTTGAGCGGTAGCATCTTGTGCATCCTGTAATTCTTCTTGAGAATTAGTCACTAACGCAGCTAAATCTCCATCAAGGGCTAACTGCTGCGTTATAGCGCTTGCGCGTCGGTTGGCTTCAACAAGCGCGTCAATACGAGCTCTTAGCTCAGAAATTAGTAAATCTCTATCTGATTCCGGTATGTCATTATTGGTGCTGACCGATTGTACTTGAATTTGTAAATCAGCGATTTCTTCTTTATTTGCCTCAATTATTGCAAGAGCGTCGCCCAACTCATCTACCTTAAAGGCCGTATTATCTTCTGAGATTTTTCTTCGAATTTCATCGTCATCGATACTAATAATCTCCTCCTGAGGTTCCTCTTGCTCTAGAGTTTGCTCCTCGGCGGAAACAGCGTCATCTACTTGTTCCTCTCCAGCAGAAGACGATTCAATAGACTGAGGTGTATCAATAGTTTTTGCTTCAACTTCTTTTTCAGCGGCTTCAGCGACTTCTTTGACGGCGGCTTCCGCAGCTTCCTTGGCAGCAGCTTCCGCAGCTTCTTTTGCAGCGGCTTCAGCAGCTTCTTTTGCAGCAGCTTGAGCAGCTTCTTTTGCAGCGGCTTCCGCAGCTTCTTTTGCAGCGGCTTCAGCGGCTTCTTTAGTAGCGGCTTCAGCGGCTTCTTTTGCAGCAGCTTGAGCAGCTTCTCTAGCAGCAACTTCAGCTT
>CAZRWM010000141.1:0-5014 GCA_964603885.1 uncultured bacterium | reverse complement strand
ATATTTTTGGTTACCAGCTTTGGAAAAGATGCAACTCAGCTTACTGCATACTCTGGTACTAATAAAATTTACGATGTATGTGCTCTTGATGATAACGAATTTCTAGCAGTAGGTCTGGGGTCAGATACAAAGATATCTTTTGATCAAGGAGCTAGCTGGGATAAGTTACTCGATGAACAATATGATTCAATTTTATTTAGTTCTTGTTTTTGGAAGGATGACGGAACAGTTCTTCTAGGTGCTGGAGATGATCTAATGGTTCTCACCAAACATGGCGAAGGTGTTGAAAGTCGCAGAGTTGCGAAGGATCAAATACCAAACAATAAATTAGAATCAGGTTTTAACTCCGATCATTTAATCGAAGAAACCATCGGAAATGATAAATTTTCAAATAACAGCATCAATGACTCCAAACTTTTAACTAATTCATTGATTAATTCTAAAATAGCAAATAATGCTGTGAGTTCCAGTGAGTTAAATGCTCTAGCAGTGGTTACTCGAGCAATCGAAGATGGTGCCGTTACCAATCAAAAAGTGGGCAGTGACATCGATGCCTCTTCCAAAATTGGTGATGATGTCTTAACTGGGGGTGATTTTAGTGATCTAGGAAGTATTGACTATGCATTAATTAAGAGTGATTCAATTGACTCTCGTTTGTTTTCTGAAAACGCAGCTAATCAACTTACTGACGGTGATTTAGATAATGAGGCCATACAAACTCAGCATCTTGATCACTACAGTTTTCACGGTAAATTAATCAAGGATAATCAAATCACTGCAACTGAATTACTTGACGCTAGTATTTCTGCATTCAATATTCAGAGTGGAGTCCTTGCTTCTGACAAAATTGAGGCAGATACATTTGATACAAGACAAATAGCCTCTTTTGCGATTTCGGCATCTCAACTAACTGATGGCTCAATTGTGACGGCCTCGCTTGCAGAGAAAGAATTTTGGAGTGACGCTATTAAGAACTCCGAACTAAACGAAAATAGTCTCAAAGATGATAGTTTTCGAGGGAAGCAATTCAAAAGCAGGGTCTTCACTAGCAATCTAATTGAAGATGCTAGCGTAGACTTCAATAATTTAGTGAGCGAAACCATAAGAGCCGCACAGATTAAAAGTAATTCAATATCTGCTATCGACTTTGATACCAACTCAATCACATCAATAAAACTTGAAACTGGTGCAATCGATACGTCTCTAATTGCAACGGGCTCCGTCAAAGGTGAGTTTATTAAAGACGGAGACATTGAGTCTTCAAAAATTCATTCGCAGGCAATTAGCGGTGTACTATTGATTAAGCACACCATCGAATCTGACAGACTACAGAGTAATACATTCAAAGACGTAGATCTTGCTAAGGGAGAAATTACAAAGACTAAGATCAGTACGAGAACATTGAGCGATGTCCATTTCGAAAATCTGACTGCAGCTAATTTCGCCACCGGCTCATTCAGCACTAAGGGCGGTCGACTGTATCAATCAGATAATAATTCTATTTATGTTGAAGGTGCGAATACCGCTCGAAAAACTTTGGCTTCTCATGGTAGAGGTTCGCAGCTAGATTATGCGCGTATAAGCCCAGATGGCAGTAAAGTAGCCTTTATATCGGATGATAAAATCTACTGGGCAGATCGAACTTTTGATAGAGTTCGAGCCACAGGTCTTTCTTATGACACCACCACGAGTCTATTTTTAATCTGGAGTAATGACAACCGTATCATCTACTACTTCGATAATACTAATAACCAGATTTACGGGTATAACATCATCTCTCAAACAAACACGCAGGAAACAACTGTTACGGGTGGTGGTGGTACGAAATTGGTTTTTAACCCCGATGATCGTAGTGAATGGGCCAGACTAAATGATGATGGCAGCCTAGATACTTCAGACAATAATTGCGCAGAATTAGGGAATACCTTTACAGAATTAGAAATTAGTCAAACGGGTGCTGTACTTTTTGTAGCCAAGAACAACTCAAATCAATTGGGAGCCTGTAGCTTTGGAAACTCATTCAGTTACAGCTCCGCCTTATCGACTGACCCTAAATATATAAAAGCGCATCCGCTGAGATCTGACCGCTTATTCTACTTTCAAGGCGATGACTTATATCAAATAGACGTACCGTTTAATAATGCACGTAATTTACTTACTGCCAGTATGACAAATAATGATGATAAACTGAAGTCATGGGTCTTCAGTGGGCATATTCTCGAGGATGATGCAATTGAAAATGACAACTTTGCTGATTCAATTTTAACTAGTACTCATCTCGCTGATTTATCAATTGTAGCAGATTCTTTTAACGGAGCGGTGATCGTTTCTGATCATATTAAAGATGATGCTGTTGAATCAAGTCATATAGCTGCAACCACCTTGGATGAATCAGTTTTTGCGAGTGCTGTCATTAGCGCCGGAAATCTCCAAGATTTAACTCTTCAGGGCAAATACTTCACGGAAAGTTCTATAACTAAATCCAGAATTCTTAGCGGCGATATTAGAGCCTCTAAAGTTGATGATGGTGCCGTGGGAAATTCCGAGCTGGAAATAAATATTATCTCTGAGTCTAAAGTCTCTGAAAAAAGCATACTTACAACGCATATGATTAGTGAAATTGTGAGTAGCTCAAGTATGATTGCTAATAGTATTATTGATGCTAGCTTCATCAAAACTAAAGAGGTCAGCTCTTTTCATGTGATCAACAGCGCTATCAATTCAGCTAAAATTTCATCAGAACAAATTTATCCTAGAGTTCTTGAGGATCAGGCAATCACAGAGTCTAAAATGATTCTTAATAGTTTAGTGGGAGAAGATTTTGCCTCTGGCGTCGTTACGGTAGCTAAATTAAAAACTAATGCTTTTGATAAGGGCGATGGCTTTATCGTAACTATTGAGAATAGTAAAGTTAAACGCTATGACTGGGATGGTTCTAATGAAATCACATTGAATGAAACAGAGACCTGGTCAAAGCTACAGAATACTGCCCACGGTAACCGACTTTCCGTTTTTGCTGATAATCAATCCTATGAAATGTCATACATTAGCGGCGATACTCGAAACCCAGAATATCGACCGGTTTCAGCTCGCTCTGTGCTGAGTACTACTGATAACAAAGATTACGTCATTGGTGGTGACTCCTGGATAGGCTTATCTGACCCGGGGGGTTCTTTTGCAAGTGGTGCTTACGCCGTCGCCAATTCAAAGTTTTACCTCTTTGGCGGCGATAACGGTTCGCTACAATCTACTGTTCGTCAGTATGACCCCTCTACGAGGACTTGGAATAGTAAAACTTCTATGTCAGGTGGTGCTAGATCAAATATGGCTGCTGTTGAATTGGATGGATTGATTTATGTAATTGGTGGCAAAAATAGTGATGGCGCACTCGCTAGAGTAGAAGTATATGATCCAGTCGCTGATACTTGGAGCAATGCAAGCGATTTACCTAACTCACTTTACGATAGTTCCGCGGTAGCGATCAGCGAGCGTATTTATGTGTTTGGCGGTAATACGGGCAGTGGCGATGAGGCTTCCACCTATGAATATAATCCAGGCTCGAACACTTGGGTGACCAAAGCTGACATGGATGCAGATCGATCTGCTACCACTGCTGCTGTTTATAACAACAAAGCTTATGTTTTCGGAGGTAATGGACCTAGTAATAAAGTAAGAGAATATGATCCTTCTATCAACTCTTGGAGCGATAAAACAGATATGCCAACGCCTAGGGGAGGTGCATCCGCAGTAACTTTGGATGATGAAATTTATCTAGCCGCAGGTTTTGATGATTCAGGGGATCTTGATATACTCAAAAAGTACGATCCCGCTACAAACACTTGGTCTGGAGCATTGGATAATTTAGCTGTCTCCGTCAGTTATGCTGCAATCGCTGCTATCGATGGCTTGATTTATCTTGTTGGCGGCACAAGTGCCGGATCTGCTCAAAATCAAATGCAAGTTTACTTCAAGGGTGCAGCCGACCATCTTTGGATTTATCGAGATGGAGCACCTGATACACTTATTGATACCGGAGTTATTGCGGCTGCTGGTATGGATTACTCACCACAGTCAAACAAACTTGCGTATATTGCTCAGATCAATTCAGATAATTTGATACGAATTTATGATGGCACCAGTGCAAGCACTGAACAGAACTTGGGCAACAACTCAATCAGTAAGCCAGTCTTCAATAAAAATGGAACTGAATTATTCTTCATTCAAGGAAATACTATACAAAAAAGGATAGTAGGAGATGCTACCGCTCTAGTAGTAGATGTGGGCGCAACCATTAGCGATCTTAGAATTAGTGTAGAAACTGACAAAATTTACTATCTTAGCGGTGGCGATCTTTTCAGCTACGATGGTAGCTCAAATTTATTGATTGATGCTTCTGATACTATCAATGAATTCGAAATAATCCCCTACTCCATGTTTGATGAGGGCGAGATTGATGATCGACTAGACTCAGGAGTTTTTGATTCAAAACACATAGCCTCGCGCTTATTTGATAATACAAGTTTTACCTCCGGTACACTAGATGAGGATGAACTTGTCGATTCTGTTATTACAGGCACTGTACTTACCAATAGCGCTGTAACAGAGAGTAAATACAGCGGTGCCGTTGGTGGTACTAAAATTGCGTCACAGACTATCGAAAGTTCAGCCATAGTTAACGGAAGTATCGCCACCCTCAAAATACTTGATGATGGCATAGAGAGTCGCAGTATCCAGTCTGGCACTTTAGAAGCAAACCGACTCTCTGGAAGTATCGACGGAATCAAAATCAAAGATCTCAGTATCACAGGATTAAAATTTCAAGAAGACTCCATTGAAGAAGCCAAAATTAAAACAGATAGTATTACCCAGGCTAAACTTGAAGATAATCAAATCAGCTCAGCAAATCTGGCAAATTTTACTCTTCAAACTGCCGATTTTAGTTCCGGTGATATAGAAGCTAGTGTAATTGCTGACCGAGTCGTAACTGATGGTAATTTGCAAGTTAATCAGATCG
>CAZRWM010000140.1:0-5061 GCA_964603885.1 uncultured bacterium | reverse complement strand
AAGGAGAAAATAATGTCTAATGCCTTATATCAAATCCCCACTCCTAAAAATGAACCCATTAATTCTTATGCCCCTGCGACCCCTGAGAGAGAGGCTCTTCAAGTTCAGCTTGATAATTATAATTCAGATTTACTAGATATACCCATGATTATCAATGGAGAAAAAATTCGAACTAACGATACTGCAGAAATTGTACCTCCACATAATCATAAGAAAGTAATTGCAAAATTTCACAGAGCAAGTAGGGAAAATGTAATATCGGCAATTGAAGCTGCACTTCAAGCTCGCAAACAATGGGCGGCAATGCCTTGGCAAAGTCGAGCTGCTATTTTTCTGAAAGCTGCTGATCTTATTTCTGGCCCATATCGCTACAAAATAAACGCTGCAACTATGATTGGTCAGGGAAAAAATTGCTATCAATCAGAGATTGACTCGGTATGTGAATATGCAGATTTTTTGCGCTTCAATGTTAAATACATGCAAGATATCTATAAAGTGCAGCCACCTGAGAATGCTGCCACAAATTGGAATCAAGTTCAGTACAGAGGACTGGAAGGATTTGTAGCAGCCGTAACACCTTTCAATTTTACAGCAATCGCTGGGAACCTTTGCGCTGCTCCGGCAATGATGGGAAATGTTGTGGTCTGGAAACCCGCAGATACCCAGATTTACTCTGCTACAGTACTGATGGAGGTCTTTGATAAGGCTGGATTACCTCCCGGTGTAATCAACGTTGTTTTTGGGGTAGAGAACGACTTTTCGGAGGTAATATTTGCACACCCCGAATTAGCAGGAGTACATTTCACGGGATCTACCACAGTATTTCGTCATTTTTGGAAAGAGATAGGTAAAAACATCGATAATTATAGAAACTACCCTCGGATTGTGGGTGAAACTGGTGGAAAAGATTTCGTATTTGCTCATCCTAGCGCAGACCCTCGAGAACTTGCTACCGCACTAATCAGGGGCGCTTTCGAATACTCAGGACAAAAATGCTCAGCAGCTTCTAGAGCATATATACCAGAATCAATCTGGAAAGAAGTCTCCGAATTATTAAAAACTGATCTTGAGAGTATAAAAGTCGGGCCACCCGAAGATTTTTCTAATTTCATTAACGCCGTAATTGATAGAGAATCCTTTGAAAATATCAAGCGGTATGTAGATTACTGTAGAACTTCCCCTGACTGTGAAATTCTCATGGGAGGCAAACTTGACGATCATAAAGGATTTTTCGTTTATCCAACGATAATTCAGGCTAAAAAACCAGAGTTCAAAACAATGTGCGAGGAGATATTTGGTCCCGTGCTAACAGTGTATATTTATCCAGATACGGAATGGAGGAATATGCTCAATGTAGTTGATCAAACCTCCCCATACGCCCTAACAGGAGCTATTTTTTCAAAATGCCGATATGCTATCGAGGAATGTATGCAAGCACTTGAAAATAGTGCCGGTAACTTTTATATAAACGATAAACCTACTGGAGCTGTGGTTGGACAGCAGCCATTTGGTGGAGCTCGAGCTAGTGGAACTAATGATAAAGCTGGTATGCATCTCAATTTACTGCGCTGGACCTCTGTCCGCTCAATTAAAGAGTGCTTTGTGCCGCCAGTAAATTACCGATATCCATTTCTTGGATAGAAGATTGCTTTGGGCAGACTGCCCTCTTCCATAAAGGGGCTACACAGCAATCATAAATGGAGTCTGGGTGTTTAACTGAAATTAATGCGTAACGTCTAATGTCAGCGGAGCATGGTCAGACAAAAACAATTCGCGATTTTTCATCCTATCAGGGCGAGCTCGATGCATATTTTTCACCATTGTTAGAAAGAAATGAAAATACTCAAAAACCTTAGGCTGCACCCGACCTTTCCCTACAAGTAAGCCTTTTGAGGCAAGAATATAGTCGATCACCTGAGGCTTATTTTTATAAATATAGGTTCCCTCACCTTCTAAAAAACGGATAGGATTGAATAACAAAGAATCACCTTCCGGCATTAACGTGCTAAAGCCATCTAATCCCAGCTGCTGTTCATAAGAGTCCATCCCTGGCATATCATTCATATCGCCTATCACAAAGTAATCTTCAAAATCTTTTGCAATGGTTTCAACTCTTTCACGAATCATTTGCTGCTGAATTATATTTTGAAGGCGAGCTTTGAGTTTCTTTAATTTGCCCTTTCCGATTTTAGCCTTAGGATAGGTAACAATAAATTTATAAAAATGACCTGGGTGAGCTTTAAGTTCTAAGTCGAATTCAATAGGAAATCTACTCCAGTAGATTTTAGTTGGCTGTCCATTCAAAGTAGCAGTTCTACTTTCAGGATAAGGGTATTTGTGATTAACGGCAGTTACCTGCTCATCACTAAGAGCTTCGTAACGACGAATATTAAATAAACCTTTTCTTACGAGGGCTGCAACCTGTTGATTATAGTAGTACTTTTTATTACGGACTACATCACTGTTATGAATCAGAATAAAAGCACCATTCAGGTGTGTTTCAATAAATGAATTTAAGAAGTCAGGATTTGAGGGCGCCTCGCAAAGCACTAGAATATCAGCATTTAAGTAGTTAAAGTATCTCGCTAAATACTCTAAATTCATACTATCTGATTCCATTTCTTGTATCCTCGACGGAGGTTCCTTGAGAGCATTGAATAACGGTTTTTTTATATTATTTTCGAACAGAGCTGACATGAAAAAAACATTAGCTAATCCAATTCTAAATTGAGTTGCCGGTGTCAATATCACTGCACCAAAAAGCACACAACAGAACATGATTATTCGCATGGAATTTCTCCCTAATTCAGGTAAAAAAAAAGCCACCCGCAGTTGCCAGTGTCCTCGTTTCCTGTCCTCTGCAAGCGGCTTAGCTTCCGTAGTTGTTATTCTTGATTGGGATTTTCTCCCACGTCCGGAATACTTCCCGTAACTTTCAAGTTGTAATCATTGTAGGTATGAATCACCAAGTCGTCAAGACCTTATCTCAAAAACCCATCGAGAAGATTTTCTATGTACTCTCGACTTACCAAAACCATCCCAAACTACACAAGTTTTGAATCCAGCAGTATTAGCGGATTTGCGTAAGTCATTAAGCTTGTGAAAATAAAGCCATTCTTGTATGTCATAGGTATTTCCATCATTACTACAATATTTTCTAGTTACCTTCTGCCAACCATCAATTTGCTTTTGATCAATTCTTTCATAGGCCGTAAAACAGTCGCACCCAATTAATTTCACAAATTCATCGTCTATTGAAAGGCGTCTAGGGTCTAATTGATCAAAAATGAATATACCGCCATCCTTGAGTACTCTATTTACTTCTTTCATCAATACCAAAACTTCATCAGGCGAAAAGTAGGCTACTGAATTCATAGACAGTAAAATCATATCAAAACAATTACTTTTCATAGGTAGCTGTAGATTATCTGCTTGAAATAATGCCTCATTATCACATTTTAGTTTCTGCCTGAATTTCAACATCAAGAAGTTTTTGTCTGAACTGATTAGCTGGTCCACCGTGCCGAAAAGATTACTTAATCTGCCGGTGCCGCAGGCTAAATCGAGTATTTTAATAGAAGCTGGTGATTCACCAATTTCTGATATTCGCTGTTGAATAAATTGAGATTCCAGCTTCAAAATCCCATGACTTCGATGGTAAAATTCCGGGTATGCTTCAAATCCGATCGTATAATTTTGTGGTTCGGCCATGCTAGACAAAGATACACTGATTCAGCAAACTCTGCTGGCAATAAGCCCCAACCACACCGATCGCTATTCTAAGCTACCCACCCCTGTTCAGACTAAAATAAAAGATATTATTTTTAAACTGGCAGAAGATCACCAAATCAGCAAACATAATACGGACATCCATGAGCTTGATGATGACTGGAACGAACCCAACGACCAAGTTACTTCACTATTTACGAGCTCCCTTCAAAGTCACGATGGCGTACTTCCGCTAACACACATGAGATCTATCATACCTCTAGATGATCAATTCAATTTAAGCACAGATAATACATCAAAGGAGCTTCAAAAATACCTCAACACCTTTCCAGAAAACGCTTTTACAGAAAATCTGGAAATAATGCCAGACGGAAATCTTAAGCTGGATATTACATCTACGAGAGAATCTCTGTATTCAGGAATAGGCTGTATGGGTCCAATAATTCTTTTTACAGCTTTCATTTCAGAAATCTCAATGTTCTACTACATTGGTATTTTCGCCTTTCTTTGGGGAACGAGACAAGCTAGGAGAACAAATGATTTCCTAAAATTTATTCCTGAAAAAAATCAGATATACTATCATCGTCAAAATGGTAAGAAAATTTCGCTGTCTACATACTTAAAACTCAGTGAAGTACTTTGTATCGCAGTCCAAGGCAGCCAAAATTCATCAAAAGAAATAAGGTGGTGGGAATACAAGCCAGTTGCCATTACGACCCATGGCGAATTTTTGGATTTAGCTGATGAAAAAAAATGTGATTATCTAACCTGTTTTGCTTTTAGCAGAAAATTAGCCGAGATGTTTAACGTTGATTTTTTTAATGAGTTCGAACCAGAAGCGAAACTTGAAGTCATGACTGTCAATTCTAAAATACAAGTTTATTATTCAAGTGGAAGCTAGAACTGTAATGACATTAAAATTAACTAAAAATTACAACTTCTAAAATCCATCAAAAATTTTGGGCTAAAAATTATTAATAGTAATTCAAAGTTTTGATCTGGAATAATCTCGAGTTTGTAATTCAATTCGAGAGAGAAAGATAAAAAAACTACTGAAAACAATACAATATTTTAACTACTCAGAAATAATTCAAATCTATCCAAGCTTCATACCATGCAGTACCTTTGGATTTAATTTGTTAAAAATTTTTCACAAAACTACGCGATCTACAGATGTAACTATGAAAAAGATCACAACATATTCGCTCTATTCACCATAAACGTTAGTTGAAACATTCATGGCCTACTCAGCTTTTATTTCTATATGCTATTTCAACAAAAAAGCCAGTTCAATAATGTTGAACTGGCTTAATATATGATGGGAATAGGATT
>CAZRWM010000139.1:0-5128 GCA_964603885.1 uncultured bacterium | reverse complement strand
AATCAAAAACCTATAAATATCACTCGATACGATAAAAATGGGGAACTTAAATCTAAAACTAATATTGAACGTGAGGGAGATATTCGCTCCAAAAAAATTACTGTCGATGCTAATGATCAAGTCATCAAGCAGGTCGAATATGACGACCAAGGAAAAGTGGAAAGTGTAACGGAATACGATGACAATGGAGAAGCAAAAACTGTAACCACAAATTTTCGTGAAGAGGGTAGATTGGTTAAAACTCAGACTAAACGTTCTGACAATACTCTCAAACGAGAAATCCGCTACGACAGCGATGAACAGCCTACCAACGAAAAACGATTTGCAAGAGATGGTACTACCCAGATATTTAATAAGTCATATAAATACGAAAAGGGTAGACTGTCGGCCACAATGAAGCGATGGAAAGATGGACGAAAAATAAAACGTACTTATCTTGAAAATGGCAAAATCCGTAAAGAAAGATGGAATAAGAACGGCAAGAAAACCGTAAAGGTAATTGAACCTGAAAATGATCGAGAAAATGAGGAAGATATTGAGGAAGCGGTGGTTTCTAATGAATCCGCTGCTAACAACAAAAAATCGAATAAAAAGCAGAAGGCTGAAAAAAGAGACAACACAGAAACCGTTCAAATTGACAGGGAGACCTCAAATCAAGCTGATTCAAATCAAGCTAAAGCTAATCTTTCCGAGCCAAATAAGAAAGATAAAAACAATGCAGAAAACCTAAAAAATACAACTAAAAAACTACCTAATCTTTCGGGTCTAAAGAAGAAAAAGCAACGAAATTCCGATGGTAAGGTCAGTAAAGTAGTTTACCTTAATAAAAATGGAATCGCCGTAGCTATAAAAAAGATTAAATACAAAGATAGTAAACCATACAAGTCTGTCATTAAATATAAAAAGGGGATTAAGAAAGTTACCACCCACTTAAAAAATGGAAAGAAACAAATTGTCATTTATAGTAAGTCGGGAAAAGTCCTATCTAGTCAGACCATCTAATTAAATCGAATTACAAGCAATGTCTAAGACCAGTGTAGTAATCCCGGAAAAACCCTCGGTGATTTGCATTAAAACGCTGCGTCAGCTCCGAAAATCAGTACGGTGCTGCGAGCATCACGAACACTATGGGTGACGTTTGGTACACCAGGAATATGTCCTCCACTAAGAAAATTTAAAGGCACATACCCAGAAACTCTTACTAGTTCTCCGAATAGTTTAACGGAATCATTTACGTAATGAGCAGCTCCTAATACTAATTGGTCTTGTTTTTCCCACTCCGAGCCATCAGGGCCTGCTGCAAAACGACTGAATTCGAGAGAAAGATCAAAATCCTTTGTATCCCACCTATAGCGATCACGAATTCCTATTTGAAATGATCTCACTTTCGAGGCAATGAATCGATTTAAGGGCGGATTAGGATTAAAAGAACCAGGTAGCTCATCAAGAGTTTCAGCCCACTCTAACTGAAGAGTACGATTGCCCTTTGTTAATCTGGTGTAAAGTGCATATGCGGGGTTGTGATCTGCGCAAGGATTGAAATGAACCACTGGAAATTCTTGACAGTATGCGCTTCCTTTGATGAAGGAGGCTCCCATTAAAAAATCTTTTGATTGATCCAGTTCCGTGGTGTAATTTACGTCCAATGCTAAATTGTTTAAGCGACTAGGTACGGATGAACCAGAAACAGGTACATTAGCAGATCGGAATTGAGCACCGCCTTGAACGGCATCAAAGCTTACACTCCATGGACCTTTCTTATACCCAAGTAGAGCCGAATAGGAAAGACCGCCAAAAGCATGCCATACGGTTGAGGATGTAAAAGGATTTACAGTATCGTGCAGGCCAAAAGGGATCACCATTTTACCTACTGCAGCATAATATGGGGATTCAGTAAGATCACCGTAAAGTACATATCCTTTTCGAAGCTGCACTTGATTTCTAGTTAGTGCTGTTATAGTACCAGCGCCAAAACTCTGCTCAGGATCATATAAAAATTCAGAGTAAGCAGTAAGTTTATCAGTTAAATTGGCTGTAAAGTTAAACTGAGCTGCATGAATTACGGCCTCAGACACATTACTTCCAAGTTGATTATTAGACGTTGGATGCCGCATTAGATATCCAAACTTACTATCAGTATTAGATTTTTGATAATCAAGAATAGGAGTGACCGAACCACCAATATACAAGCCCTTACCAATTTTTCCAGATTGCTTATAATCTAATATAATTTTTGGTTTCTGGTTCACTTTCGTAGTGTGATCTAGCATATCGAAGGAATACTTAGCATTTCTCTTTATGAAAGAATCTTTCGATGATGATGATGAAGTCTTGGTTTCTTCTTTCTGAGACTTGATATAGTTCTGCAACGTCTGCTTAAGTTGACGATTCTCTTCTTCGAGTGCCTCGACTCTCATAAGAATTTGTTCAAGTTCACTCTTCGCCAATCCAGAACCTGCTAGGATTGAATTCACGAAAAATATTGAAGCTAGTACCGCTGCATTTGCTCTTAAGATCATGTTACTTCCTTTGACGAGTTGAGAAGGTAACACTACAAAACAAAATAATGAACTAATATTTAAGTCTGCCGTTATTTGGCCTACTAAAAAGTATTTGAACAACGCTGATATTTTTCATTGCAAAGGCTGCTGAGCAATAAGCAAAGTAATAATTCCATTTACGAATAAATTCATCATCGAATCCCAGCTTTTTGATTTTTTCGATGGATGTATTAAAAGAATCTTGCCACATATCAAGCGTTCTAGAATAATCGATTCCAAAGTCTTTGAGATTAATCATATCAAAATCTGCCATGCGATAAAACGAATCGCTAAGCTTGTGAATCGATGGTAACTGGCTTCCCGGAAAAATATGCTTCTTGATAAAATCTACACCGTTTTTCATCTCATCATATCGTGAGTTCGGCGATGTAATAGCTTGAATCGCAAAAAGTCCGTCCTCAACTAAACAATCACCAATAACCTTAGCGTATTTATCCATATATCTGTCACCGACTGCCTCAACCATTTCAATGGAAACAGCTTTGGTAAAAATACGACCAAACTTTTTAGGAATATACCGATAATCTAGTAATTCAATTTCAATTAAATGACTTACCGATGAAGCATTTATGCGTTCCTTCGCAAGCTTGTATTGTTCATCTGAGATCGTGAATGTCTTAACTTTACAACCATAATTTTGGGCTGCAAATAGAGCCATTGAACCCCATCCTGATCCGATCTCAAGCAGGGTATCATCTTCATTCAACATCAAGGAATCAGCCAAACGACGATACTTGCGTTTCTGTGCTTCCTCAAGACTCTCACTGTTATCATGGCCAAATAAAGCACTCGAGTAGGTTAATGAGGTATCGAGAAATTCTTTGTACAAGTCGTTTGATAAGTCGTAGTGTTCTACAATATTTTTTCGGCTATTCTTGATAGTATTTCCTCGTAAAACATGTCCCACAAGGCTCCCCAAGTTCAGCAGTTTTAACGGTATGCTAAATTTACCCTTAGCACCAGACATTACATGTGATTTTGATAGATTTAGTATGAAAAACTTGATGACATTAAAAATACTATCCGTTTCCCATTTACCAGCAATGTAAGACTCCGCGATGCCAATGTCGGTATATAGTGCGACCTGTTTGAAGAAAGTAGGGTCAGTAACCTCAATATGGGCATCTACCTCATGCCTATCTCCATTCCCAAAACGATAAGATTCACCGTCATAACGCGTCTTTAATGTGAGTGAACCAATTTCCATTGAGTCAAACAATTTGAATAGCGCGTTCTTAAATAATTCCTGTGTACTCGTAATTGGTAATGATTTCGTGGGATGATGAATTTGCTTTTTCATAAAGTCTTCCTTAAATCAGCTATCAAGTCGTTGGTAATTTGTTTGATGCTCCATGAACTCACTTTTCTTAAAATAACGAAGTTTTTTTAGATAAAGAAAAAAAGCCTGAAGATGAATTAAAAAAATAACCTTAAAGTTAATAAATGGATGCTTAAAGAATGCTAACTGAATGGTTTTCTTGGTAAGTTCAACTAAATCACCTTTTAGGTTTGCAGTCAGTATCGGAGCTCCATCGTAATGTTGAGTTGTGACTTTTAATTGAAATTTGTCGCCATCTAATTTTAAGTCAAATTTGAAGTTATGTTGGTGCTCTATGAACGGCGACACATAAAAATTTTTACGATGTACTTGCGAGGACTCTTCAGAAAAATAGTACTTTTGCTCACCAAACGTATTACCGACTTCGTAGATAATATCAAATTGATCATTCGAGTCTTGTAAGTAGCAAAGGTAAACACTAATTGGATTAAATATATATCCAAAAGACCTCAAATTAGTGACCAAGAGAATTTTCGAATAATCATGAATGGACCTCTCAAAATTTTCTAAAGTAGCGACATTGAGATCCTCAAGATCATTATTTTTTAAGATGCAGTGATCTGAAAAATTAAATCGATAAAGTGCTG
Organism: uncultured bacterium; assembly: GCA_964603885.1. Taxonomy (GTDB): domain Bacteria; phylum Muiribacteriota; class UBA6191; order UBA6191; family UBA6191; genus JAYZAC01. Next base: position 641 of record CAZRWM010000139.1, on the reverse strand, counting down.
ACTTGTTAATGCCTATGAAAGGATTAAATGCATCATATTTTTTTAGATTTAGAAGGTCGATGACAAACATAAAATGAGAGTACGTAAAACTGCGTCTTACCTCAACATGCCTTGTATGACTGGTACGAGCGTATAAAATTCCATCAAAGATCACAACAAATCCTTGCCTAAGATAGACTGACACAAGTCGTATGACGACTTGAGTCCGTCCTCATGAAATCCATTTGCTTGATATGCTCCAGTAAAATAAATAGGGCCTGAAGCATTCAACTCTGCAAAACGCGATTGTAGCTTGAAGGTATCGGTATTAAATACAGGGTGGTGATATTCGATTGTCTTCAAAATGCTATCAGGCGCCATATCTTTCTCACCATTAATTGACACAAAATAATCATTACTGTCCGAGACACCCTGAAGCTGATTCATATAGTAGATGGTAGATGGCTTCAGATTACCTTCCTCGTTAGGGTTGTAGACAAAGTTCCAGGAAGACCAGCAAGCTTTTGTCCTAGGCATCACAGTACTATCCGTATGAACTGTTGCAATATTTTTATGATACTTAAAGAAGGGAAGTATCTCTGTTTCCAGCGACGTGGGCGTGTCAAGCATTGCGTACGCTTGATCTGAGTGAGCCGCTATAA
>CAZRWM010000138.1:1158-5207 GCA_964603885.1 uncultured bacterium | reverse complement strand
GAAAGAATTAAAATATTATCTGATTTTCAAGTTGTGGTTAAGAGTTTTGGTGGTCAAAAGATGCTTAATATTGGGAAATTCTTTTCCAAATTCGAAAGAGCTGCAGACTGGCAGAAAAAAGCCACGTATGTGGTCGATGAACAAGGGGGATTGCAGAAAAACTTCAAGGCTCTTCTGGATAAAGTAGAACCCATAAATGGAGTTGTCTATGTAAAAAATCCAACATCGGTCCTAAATTTAAATGGCAATATTAAAGGGAAACTTTTGATAGTCACCGAAGGTCCGGTTGATGTTGAGAATATACAACCGAGTGATCCTAGTAAACATATCATCTCTATTGTAAGTTATGGAGATATGCGAGTCTCTGGAGCTATACGCGCCTCTCTGATGCCCCAAAATAACTTTCAGGTTCGAGGATCACTGAGCATTTTGGGAAATTTGGTTTTGAGACAAATTAGAGATGCTAGCCAACTCAAAGGTAAATTAGATTATGATCCAATCTTGCATAGTGGTACTACCACTCAAACTAGTGATGCTAAAGCTAAGAAATCTTACTATTATGTTGTTTTGTCCCCTATGTCCGTTGGCACTAATATCACGAGAATGTCTATGGGGTCAGAATAATGCAGGATTGGTCACTTATACCTGATCGAAAAGGTTTTAGTATGACGGAAATAATCATAGCATTCAGTATTTTGGCCTTAGCTATGATTCCAGTCTTCTCTATGCTTCAATCGGGTTCTCAAAAAACGAGTTTCAGTGATTATTATATTTTCGCTCATATTAGAGCGATGCGAATCGCTGATGCGTTTTCATCGTATCAATACGATGAGCTGGTTGGCTTTAGTAGCGTTGGCTCAACAAGTGACTTAATTCAACTGGGGAACAATGATACCGAAATACCGCATGAGTATAAAAGCCGATTAAATCAGGCTGGATATAAAGAGGATCTTTTCTTTCAGGAAATCGAAGATGGTATCGGTAAATTAGTGGTTACAATTATTTGGAAATTTCCGGGGCCGGGCCAAAAAGTTAGGAATTACACTATAGAGAGACTAGTAAGACGCAGAGATGTTTCTCTCTTACAGGATTTTCCGTTACAGTAATGAATTTTCTGGTTAGAAATAGAGCTTTTACTCTTGTTGAATTAATCATTTCGGTTGCGCTTCTTACTACATTTTTTGGTGGTGTTTATCTGCTATATAATGCGGGGATTAATACTTACAAGCGGTCTACCAATAAAGCCGAAGGTTTGATGGCTTGTTATATTCTGTATCAAAAAATAGTTTATGATTTAAAATCGGCTGTATGGACTAAAAATAATAAAATTATTGTTAAGTCAGAAAAAGGCGGCTTGAACAATATCATTGAATTTGAGGTTTTTTCGCCTGATTCTGGAGCACGTAGTGGCTCTAAACTAAAACGTGTCAGGTACTATTTTGATAATGAAACAAATCGTGTCTTCCGTAATCGTAAACCTGTTAGTCAAGGTAAATTTGAAAAAGTAGAATTTTCCATTGAAGTTGCCAAAAACTCAGTTGAGGTTAGTGATTCAAAAGGTAATAATGTTCACTTTCGAATTACTGCAATGGGTAAGCAAGGTTTTCTTGAAAAGAACGCAGGTAGCCTAAAAGAGCTAGATCGCAAAAAACGTACTACAATTCTTGGGACTGTAGGTTTTCCAAGTAAGACCCTGAGAAGTGAATTTCCTTGGTATGTAATAAATAGTACATCCAAGCTAAAACCATAATTTTTACAACCTCTGGTAGTATAATCATGAGCAGTCTTATGAGACGAATATAAAAGCATGAATAAATCTAAGGTTGATGACCATTTTGAGTTTGATGAATTTTTCGAGGGCCGCTATCGAACGAAGAGGACCCTACTATCAAGGCATAATTACAAACTCTATGATGCAGTAGATACTTTGCAGCAAAACAGCAGAGTTCTCATTCAACATTTACTTACTCAAAATGCTTTGTCCGAATCAGATCTAGATGAGAACCGAAATACTATAGCAAGCTTACAGAAAATCGACTCACCTAACCTTTTCAAGATTGTAAATTCGAAAATAGAAAAAACACAATGTTTGCTTGTTTTGGAGTGCTTTGACGGTTTGAGCTTAGCAGATTATTCAGAGACGAACCCCGGTAGTTCGAGTTTATTATTGGTCTTTTTTCAAGTTATTTTGGCCTTGTATGAATTGCATAAAAATTCAATTCTACACCTTAATCTAAGACCGGATAATATTTTTGTGGGTGTTCACGGACTTGTTAAACTTGGAGGAGTTTCTTTATTGAGAAACTCAAATCATAGTCATTTGACAAGCTCATTTTTAAATCCTACCCCTGGCTATTCTGCTCCCGAAGTTTGGCAAACAGATGGGAAACTTGACGAGACCGCAGATGTCTATTCGCTTGGTTCATTACTTTTCTTTTGCGTGACAGAGGGCGAGCATCCTAACAGAATTTTATCGCATAGCAGAATACCAACCAAATTCCGTTCTATAATTCAAAAATCCCGAGAAGTAGATGTAGCTGAACGCTTTGGCAGTGTGCGTCTGTTTGAAGATGCCGTACTTAAATTATTAAGTCGTGATGAAACTTTGGAGAGTACAGAGGATTTGAATAATTCTGGGTCTCAGAAAGAATTTACAGATGATCTGTCCTCAGAGAACCCTAATCTTCAAAAGGAACCTGTTAAAAATCAGCATAAAAATTCTAATAAGCGCAGCAAAAATCTCATTAAAAAGTTGGGTGTGCCCTTTAAATCAATCGCCGAAGATTTTAAGGAAGCCTGGCACGATGCAAAACAGGAAATTTTGCAAGAGACTCGTGATTTGGTAAAAAACAAACTCTTGAAATCAAAAAATAAAGTGGAATTACCTGGCAAGTTAGCCAACAACTCGCCATCAATAAACAGTAAAAAACCAGATGCATCAAGCACTAAAAATGGAATTATAGCAGCTGCTAGGAGACTCAAGGAGACACACAAAAGTCAACAACAAAAGATAGATCCATGTGAATCAGGCATAGACAATAATACGATGGCGAGTACCAAAATTGATAAATTATCGGTGCAATTATCTGACTCAAATAAGAGAGCTTCGATACCAGAGGCTCAAAGCAAAAAGATGGCGCTTTACTCAATTAGTTTGAATTTTGTTAAGAGTTGGATTGAGGGTACCTATCGCGTATTAAATCCAAAGATATTTACCTTTCTGGGATTCTTTCTCATTTTGAGCTTTAGTGTCTTAATATTTAGAGAGACCAAGTTGCGAGAAGGAAGTACTAAAGACACCGCCGCTATTCTCACTAACAAACCAAATATGAAAATTTTAGGTAGTATTTTTTTACGTCATGACGAGCTTTCTGATTGGGAGCGCCTAGGGACCACTGAGTTCATAAAAGATTCTCCCTATCTTTACGCAAAAGAGGGAGATGGTGAGTTGGTTGATGATGAACTAGGTTTTAGATTAGAGATGAAAAAGGGTTGCAAACTTCGACTATTGCGTCTTAAAGGCTCTAAAAATGGACTTAAAAATAGAGTTGAATTAGAGATTGAGCAGGGCGAATTCGTGGTTAACTCAAATAGTAGTCGTTTATTTATAGAGATTGTAGATTATAACGTTAGGGTGCATGGCCGTGGCGTAGTCTTTAAAGTAAAAGGAAGCTCAGGGAATACAAATTATTATGTCAAAAAAGGTTCTCTTTCAATAAAGCTGCCAACTCAGCGAAAATCAGAAAGGGTTTCGCCTGGTCAAATGTTCAGAGTAAGTAATGGCGTAATCAAAAGAAAAGTTCGATTTGATACTAGGGCTGAGGACTTTTAAGCTAAACGAAATTATTTTTTACATTATTTTTCCTTCGCATAAAAGCTCTTTGATAGGAAGTTCTGAGCTTAAAAATTTTTTGACAGAATGACTTCTCTGAACTAGAATCGAATCTCGTAATGGGCCGTTAGCTCAGCTGGTAGAGCACTTGACTTTTAATCAAGGTGTCGAAGGTTCGAACCCTTCACGGCTCACTTGTCTAAAACCCACTTAAACA
>CAZRWM010000138.1:0-1058 GCA_964603885.1 uncultured bacterium | reverse complement strand
ACACCGAAAGTTGTGGAAGTTTGCTTGCCACCATTGATTCCTGATGCGGTATGATTCAAGTCAATTGTTGAGTATCTGGCTGCAATTTGCCAAGCTCCACGACCACCATGAGGTGTGTAATCACTTTTGGGCTTCACTCTTGAAAATAGGCGAAACTTGTCGTTATAAGCGCGATGCTCACCGGTAAGAAAATAGGAGGCTTGAATATAGGTTCCATTAAAGTCTGGATTAGGTCCTGCGATGGCATCCACTTTTGCAATGACGTGTTCTGCTTGTAACTGCAATGAGTCATGATGCCAAACAACTTCGAATCCAGTCTGCTGTGTACTATTGGAAAGAATAGCCCCCGTATCTACAAACCTTTCAGTCCATAGGTGATTTTCTGTTCTTGAGCTATATGTGAATGAATCACCATCTCTAGAAGTATGTGAAAGACCTACGTGGAAGAGCTTTTGCCCTTTATTTTCATTTTTGAATAGATAGGTAACTCTTCCAGTGAGACTTAAATCATCTTCATCTGAAGCACTACTCGTTCCAAAAGCATCTGAATCGTAGAATGCACCTACAGAATAAGATAGTTTACTATCACCGCTGTCTTCAGTGAAATAAACACCAGTATTATAGCCAGGATAGAAAGCTGCTAAGAGACTGTTCTCTATGAAAGTTGGGTATTTCGAACTACTATTAAATTCAAGGCCAAAGGGTTCCTTGATATGACCGAACCAAAATGCTTGATTTTGTGCATTTCTCCATCTTAAGTAAGAAGCTCTTAGGGATGGTGCTCCGCCGGCGAAGTCATACTCAACTTGATACTCAACATTTTTATATTTTCCTTTAGCTCCAAGCCGGGCTCTTCTAAATTCGGCACCATTTTTTGCGTTAGTACCGGTGGCGTTTTTGACAGCGTCATCAGCACTAAGAAAGCCGTAGTCAACCATAATTCGTCCAATTAATTTGACGGCTGGTTTATTGGATTTATTTGATTTTGAACTATTCCAGTCAGACTTAGCTTTATTAAGTTGAAGCTGAAGATCTTCAATTTTTTTGTTTAAGTCTTG
>CAZRWM010000137.1:0-5236 GCA_964603885.1 uncultured bacterium | reverse complement strand
TGTTCAAAATCAATTGCATATTATTTTCTTGCTGCATAACTAAAAAAATCCGATATTATACAAGAACAATTTTATCAGTATTTCTAGTTTTTTTGTATGCAATTTAATTCACTAAATAGCTTTTGAATAAATGCATTTAGATGTACTGGACTACGTATAATGTATCTTATGTTAACTAAGAGGAATTTTACGACTCTTTCCGACCTGATTTTCTTTTTGGTAATGCATAGTCCGTCGTGCATGTTTACCGATAGTTTTCTTAAACATAGGAGTAAAACATGCAAATCAAGGGTTCAAGATTCTTGGTAATTGGTGGTGCAGGATTTATCGGATCGCATTTGGTAGATCAGTTACTTGAGCAAGGTGCTGAATTAGTTCGGGTTTACGATAACTTCAGTAGAGGTAATTTAAAGAATTTATCAAAAGCCACAGAAAATCCGCAGTGTGAAATCTTTAGCTTAGGCGGAGATGTGCGAGATAGAGATATCCTAGCTAAAGCAATGCAGGATATTGATGGTGTATTTCATCTTGCTGCCCTTTGGTTACTTCATTGCGTTGAGTTTCCGAGGAGTGCTTTTCATACAAACATTGAAGGAACATTTAATGTCTTAGAGGCTTGTGTGAATGCCAAGATAAAGCGTTTGGTTTATTCCTCGTCTGCGTCTGTTTATGGCAATGCTGAGTCTATTCCGATGACTGAGGAGCACCCTTTTAAAAATGAGACTTTCTATGGTGCGACCAAAATCGCAGGCGAGCAGATGCTACAGGCCATGCACAAACGGCATCAATTAAACTATGCTGGTTTACGTTACATGAATGTCTACGGCAGTCGTCAAGACTACAAGGGTGCATACATTGCTGTGATACTTAAGATATTAGATCATATCGAAAAGGGTTTGCCACCTATCTTACACGGAGATGGACAACAGACTTTTGATTTTGTTCATGTAAAAGATGTTGCCAGAGCAAACATTTGCGCAATGGCCGCTGGGGCCAATGGATTTTACAATGTAGGAACAGGAGTTGGAACCTCACTTTTAGCTTTATGTGAATTAATTTTGCAGCTTTGTGAAAGTAATCTTACTATTAAGTATGAACCTAATTTTCAAAACTTTGTGACCAACCGAATCGGTTGCGTAAAAGCAGCTGCTAATACCCTTGATTTCGAAGCGAATATAAGTTTGGAATCAGGTCTAAAAGAACTCCTTGAATGGAAAAGGTCGGTATAGATTTTATGTGTGGAATAATGGGGGCAATACACTTTTCAGGATTTGTAAATGTTTATTCTTTGAAGTCATCTCTTGATCTTATGACCCATCGTGGTCCTGATTTCGCTGCTCACCTTTTGTTTGAAAAAAAATTAAATACCGAGAATTTAGATCTATTTACGCAACTGGATTATGTTAACCAAACGCATCTCTCAGCAATTGAAAATGCCTTGTTAAGTCAAGAGTTTCAGAGGAAAAATTTTCAAATATATCTAGGTCACAGAAGATTATCAATTTTAGATTTAAATTCTCGTTCTCATCAACCAATGGGAACGCCCGACCAAAAGGTATGGATTACTTACAATGGGGAAATATATAATCATGTTGAATTGAGGCAAGAGTTGGTTGAATACGGGTATAGATTTACGACTCTTTCAGACACCGAGATTGTGCTTGCGGCTTATTGTGAATGGGGTGATGATTTTGTAAATAAGTTGAATGGTATGTTTGCATTGGCCATTTATGACTCTAGGAATCACGAACTAATCTTGGCTCGTGACAGGTACGGAATTAAACCTGTCTACTATCAGCATACGGCTCACAATTTCGTCTTTGCCAGTGAAATAAAACCAATATTGAACTATTCTCAAAAATCCCCTGCCGTGAATTTGAATGCCCTCAATCATTATTTTACGTTTCAAAATCTATTTGGATCAGAAAGCTTTTTTGAGGGTCTAAAATTACTACCGGCTGGCTGTATATTAAAATGCGGTCTGAATGGGGTAATAAAGCTACAGCAATATTGGGATTTTAATTTCAGCCAAACGGATAGCCAGATTAGTTTTGAAGAAGCCTCTAGTGAAACTTTGCGTCTACTGAAGCAGGCTGTAAGACGTCAGTTACGCTCAGATGTGGCAGTTGGTGCTTATTTGAGTGGAGGTGTGGATAGTGGCTCTATAGTTGGAATAGCGAGTAATAATATTGACAGATTAAATACTTTCACTGCTGGTTTTGAGCTATCCAGAGTCACCGGTATAGAAGCAAGTTTTGATGAAAGAGCTGACAGTGAAATGTTGGCTTATGCTTTCAAAACACAGCATTACGAACAAGTTATTCGGGCCGGTGATTTAGCGTATATCATGAATGACGTCATCAGGCATATGGAAGATTTAAGAGTTGGTATGAGTTACCCTAACTTTTACATAGCTGGTTTAGCCTCAAAATTCGTGGGTGTCAGTCTTTCAGGAGTTGGAGGAGATGAGTTGTACGGTGGCTACCCGTGGCGTTATTACAGAGTTATGCATTCATTAAATAGGAATCAGTATTTCAAAAATTATTACGATTTCTGGCAACGATTAGTAAATGACGATCAAAAAGCAGCTATTTTCACAGATCGAATATCAAACTTGATGGACTTCAGTTCTCCAAGAAAAGTCTTTGAGGATGTATTTAATAGGTCTAAGTATGGACTAAGTTTTGATCGAGCTGAGGACCACGTATCAAATTCGCTTTATTTTGAAGCAAAAACATTTTTACATAGCCTGCTACTCATTGGCGATAGGCTGGCCATGGCACACTCACTGGAAGAGAGATTCCCATTTTTAGATAATGACCTGGTAGATTTTGCGATGACAATTCCTATTGAGTACAAGATAAAAAACTTTGCTTTGATAAAGAGAATAGATGAGAACGTTTCTAGAAAATCCTCTAAGTTTTTTATGGATTGTAATGATGGAAAAAATGTCTTGAGAAAAGCTCTTAAAAAAGTTTTACCAGAGGCAGTGATACGACGCAAAAAACAAGGATTTTCTTCTCCAGATGCCAGTTGGTATCGTGGAGAGAATTTAGATTATGTAAAATCAATTTTATTGGATAAAAATGCTTTTTCATTGGAGTATATTCGCAAGCCTTTTATTGAAGAAGTTATCAATAAACATACTAATGGGGAGAATCTTCGTCTTTTAATCTGGTCATTATTATCTTTTGAAACCTGGTGTAAAGAGTTTAGGAGTAATTGATTTGATACGTCTAATAAGACCATTTCTAAGTTACGATATGATTGAGCTAGAAACTCGTCAAATAATTGAGTCAGGTTGGTTGACCCGTGGCATTCATTGCCAGAAATTTTGTGATGATTTAAGGGCCTATACAGGTGCATCACATTGCGCGCTAACCACTTCGGCTACAACGGCATTATACTCTTGCTTAAAAATTTTAGGAATTGGTCCCGGTGACGAGGTCGCTGTATCCGATTTTTCTTTTCCAGCATCCTCTAATGTAATTGAAGAGGTTGGAGCTAAGCCGGTTTTCATCGATGTTTGTTTGGATAATTTTAATATGAATATCAATGACTTGAGGAGGCATTGGAATTCAAAAATAAAAGCGGTTATTTTTGTTGACGCCTTCGGTAATTTAACAAATCTCCAGCAGGTAGTCGAATTTTGTAAAAGTAGAGATGTCCCTGTAATTGAGGATGCTGCCTGCGCGATCGGAGCAAGAATCGGGAGTCAATATTGTGGTTCGATTGCAGATTTTACCTGTTTTAGTTTTCACCCCAGAAAGCTGCTAACAACTGGAGAAGGTGGTGCTATTACGACTAAATCTAACGAGTATGCGATTAAAATTGATCAATATTTGAGTCATGGGTCTTGCAGAGAAGGTAAGAAATTTGAGTTCTCTGAGAGTGGTCAAAATTTTAGAATGTCTGAGTTGCAGGCGCTTATGGGATGGAAGCAATTGATGATGTTGGATAAAATCATAGAAGAAAGGTTACTTATTTGGAATCAATTCAAAAATGCTTTAGAGGATTTAGGATTTAAATCTCAAAGTGTGGATTATGGTATTCACTTTAGTGCTCAATCCCTTGTTTTTAGAGTGCCAGAGTGGGTTATCCGCGATGATTTGATCGATCATCTTAAGAATTTAGGCGTAGAAGCGACCTTGGGTACGTATAGTTTAAGTGGAACAAAATTTAACAGGCAAAAATATAAAAAAACGCAGCCAATTTCATGGAAACTTCAAAATTCAACAATAACTCTGCCTTGTTATTCAGGATTACCCGTGAATATGGTACTTGATGCTGTAAAGAAAGCATTAAAACAATTGGTCTAAAAATTCGTAATACTATTTCTGGGATCTTACAATTTTGGCGGGACTTCCGTAAGCTTTTTGCCGCGGTGCCACATCTTTCTTTACCAAGCTCATTGCACCAATTACACATTGATCGCCAATTGTAACGCCCATAGACACAACACTTTGTGGGCCTACGTAGACACCATGGCCCAGTTTTGTGGCTTTTCTATCGATTTCAGACTTACCCATACTTGTGGCCCAATTGACTGAATCGTGTGTATAAATCTGTACCCCAGCACTTATGGAACAGTTATCGCCAATGACAAGTCCACCTGATCCATCGAGAATGACATTGGGTCCAATCCAACAGTTTTTACCAACTTTGACCTCTCCAATAACAAGAACGTTGTCATAGCAGGAAGTACCCTCCCCGAAGCCATACATTTTGGCTCTTTCCCATCGATCAATAATTAGATCGCCTGCACTGACATGTCGATCAAACTCAATTTTCATGTCGGTATCTAGTTGTTTATATAATGCTTTCAACTGTTCGTACAACGGATTGAATTCTTTTGTCAGTTCAGCCACCTTTTTTGTTCTTGATTAGATGAAACTCTAAAGGTTAAAGTTTACAACGTGTCAAAGCAAGTCTCAAAAATAAAAGTAGCTTTTTTGGCTCTAACAGATTATGGCAATACGATGACCTATTGGTCAAAGGCGCTAAATCGCTTCAGTAATTCCTTAGAGTCGAAAATTATATGTATAAAACCTCATAAATATGCGTATTGTCAATCTCATGATATCAATCTTACCGATGGGGTAGATGACGTTAATGGGATGCGGATTGATCCTAATGCTGTACGTCTGGCTTTAGATTGGTTAAAGGGATGTCAGTATATAATCTTTGCTGAGGAAATGAGTCTACTAGACAACCCTATTAGAATGCGCACAATGCA
>CAZRWM010000136.1:0-5258 GCA_964603885.1 uncultured bacterium | reverse complement strand
TTTAGGTAAACTTTTAAGCAAACCCATTAGGCACCCACCTTTCGGATTTTGGATAGAAACGGATCAAACACCTCTGCGCAGTGTTTAATTAAATCGGTCACACCATCAGCCGTTATCGTGGCCCCACTTATTCCATCTACAACATGATCTTCAGGCAAGCCTGAATCTTTGGCCTTACCTTTAAATACCTTAACACTGGCCAGTGAGCCAGATTGATCAAGTAATTTCTTACCCTTAAAATTATCAGAAAACCATGGTTTGGATATTTCCGCTCCTAGTCCAGGAGTTTCTTTGTGTGCATAAAAAGTAATCCCCATGATCGTACTACCATCTTTTTCCAACGCTAGATATCCATATAATGTAGACCACAGACCTTTGCCTTCGAGAGGAATTGCATAAGCGGTTACTTCGTCGTTGGATACTTTGCTGTAAAGCGAAAGTTTACAATTGTCAGGGCTATTGGGAAACTTTGTGTATAAGATTTCACATCTTTGTGCCTCAGGAACTTCACTGAAAGATTCACCTTCAAATATCTTTCCGCTTTTATCAATCACAATTTCCCTGATACTTTCGTTGAAAGTGCTTTCGACATCAGCGTCGGCCATCTTCGCATCACCAAGTTCAAAAACATTTAGGATGTTACGGTACAAATCGAGCTTCGCTGCTTTCTGCTGGGCTGGCTGTAAACCCACAGCAAAAAGCGAGAGCATAAAACTGCAGACAAAGCAAACAATTGCCGCATACATTAAGGTGTAAGTATTATCACTCATGGAATACCTTCCTTCGCCTAATGTGAGCTTTGACAACCCAATAATCAATAAATGGGGCGAATATATTCATGAACAGAATGGCCAACATCATACCCTCTGGGTACGCAGGGTTAACTACCCGAATTATAATCGCAACGACTCCAATCAAGAAACCGTACACCCACTTGCCCGTGTTGGTCGCGGCACTCGACACCGGGTCAGTAGACATGAATACTGCTCCAAACATGAAACCACCCATCACCAACTGGTAGTGTGCCGGTAAGTGGAAAATACCGGGTAACGAATCCGGAGCTACGGCTGCCAATGCTGCGGCAGTGAATGCTCCACCGATTATAGTACCTAAAATGTTTCTAAAATTCCCAACACCCGCTATGACAAGAAAGGCAGCCCCGATGAGACATGCCAATGCGGAGGTCTCCCCAATCGAACCCGGCACAAGTCCGACAAAAAGATTACTCATACTGAAGTGGGCATTGTGAAGCAGTTCTACAACGTTTTGCGATCCAGGCGTCGCAGCTGCCTGCGCTAAAGCGGTAGCACCAGAAAATCCATCGACTAGTTCTCCAGGAGCGCTAGTGTTCCACCAAATATGATCTGGGGTTGCTATCCAGACTTTATCACCTGAGATTTGAGCTGGATACGTGAAAAAACAGAAAGCTCTAGCCATTAGCGCAGGATTCAATATATTCATCCCTGTACCACCAAAGACTTCTTTGCCTATAACCACCCCGAAAGAGATACCAACTGCCACCTGCCACAACGGAATGGTAGGCGGAAGAGTTAGCGGGAACAGCAGACCCGTAACTAGAAAGCCTTCATTGATTGGGTGCCTTCTGACACAAGCGAACAGCCCTTCCCACAGTCCTCCAACAGCGTAAGACGTAACGATAATCGGTACTACCAGGATAGACCCCTTAATCATGCATTCGATAAATCCTATCGATTCATTTACAGCCATTTGTGCTTGATAACCCGCATTGTATATTCCCAGTATCACGCACGGTATGAGGGCTATGATGACCATGGACATGTATCTCTTGGTGTCTACGGCATCGCGTACAAATGGTGCTTTAGTTGCCCAATGAGCCGGAGAGAAAAGAAAAGTTTCCCCTGCATCATAGAGCGGGAAAGCTTTTTCGAGAGGCTTACCAGGCATGAATAATTTCTGCTTCGTCGTGTCTAATATATCTAATAGAAACTTCACCTAACTCTCCTTACGTACCTCTTCAAGTCCGTCGTGAATGATCGATGAGAGATCAATTTTTGAGGGACATACGTAGGTACAGAGACCGCATTCGGCACAATCTTTCAACCCTAAACCTTCAGCTTCGTCAAAATCGGAAGCCATAACGGCTTTGAATAAGAATTGGGGCATAACTTCAATTGGACAAACTTGTTCACAATGGCCACACTGAATACACGCCCTATCCTCGCCCTGGAAACTGGTAGTCATATTGTATTCTTCCTGTGGAAAGAGGGTTGAGATAAATGTTCTTGAAAATGAGTATTTGTCCAATCCAGGCCAAACAAATCGTAGAAACTCCCTCTGTGAACCCGTTGGCAATACATGTAGTGCAGTACTGCCAAATCCTAGATATCCATCCTCTTGGGTTTCAATTCCTCCGAAGACTCCTCCCGCGAGGTAAGTCTTCTCTCCTTCTTTGACATCGCCGGAGAGAATGTGACGGACTGAACTTCCTAGGTAGGTCTCGATGTAACGGGGTCTGGTAGCAAGGGAACCAGCTACTGTCATAATGCGTCTAGGATTCCACTTCCCGGTTTCTGTTAAATCAACTAAAGCTAGCAAATCTTGTGCATTGATCGTCCACGCACATTGATTGCCCCGTAGCGGTGCTACATGATAACTGAGAACTGATGGGTGTCCAGCCGGGTAAGTTGGTTGTACCTCGATGGGCCGGACATCCTCGACTGCTCCCCAGTTTGGGCCTTGTGATGAGGTTTTGCACTGACTTACCCAAATGTTGCCCCTCGTTAGTAAGCGCAAGAGTTTAACCCCTTGTTGGAGTCGTTGTTCTTGTCCCTTCAAAACAAAATTAAGATCTGGGCAATGCGGTTCAAGGTCAGTTGTTACGATGTATATATCGACGGGTCTTTGTTCTGGATCAGCCATTACATTGAACGGAATTGACTTAAAGAAAGGCCACATTCCGCTGCCGAGTAAATAATTCACGAATTCCTGTTCGGTCGCCTTGTCAGGATTCAAAGTTCCAAATTTACCAAAATCCTGCTTCCCGTCGAGCTTTATCACAACTTCTAAGAGGACACGGCGCTTACCTCTACGAATCTCCTGTACTGTTCCACTCCATGCTGATACGAATTGAATACGCTGATCAGGTTTATGAACCCAAAGCACATCTCCTGGTTTCACACTGTCACCTTGTCGTACCTTAACTAGAGCCTTCAACCCAGGCACATCTTGTGCTTTTACAGAAATCGTATCGGGTATTTCTAGCATTTGCTCCAATGTTTGTTCCGGACGACCAGCAATTTTAAGATTGTAGCCACCTCTGAACTCGCTCCGTAGCATAGTCACTCCTGATGTATAAAATAGCCAAATGATTTTCGGACAGTATGAGTACCCCAGCCAGAGCTCTACTACCCTATATTCAAGATACCCTCAAGCTATATGTTTGGCAACATATTCCTGCTGTAGAACTAGGAGGTCCAAAATGGAGAGATTGGACTTATTCAAAACCTTTTGAATCAGGAAAGTATGACTTTAAGGGGGCCAAAATGTAACCTTCAGAGCGCTTGATCTTGTTTTGAGCAAAATCACTAAGTAGGGACTGAAGTGTGTCCCTCTGTAGCTTGAAAGCGAGTTTTTCTGCACTTTGAAATAGACCCAATATGTGATCTTTGCGTCTTTCGATAGCTGAAAACGTTTTGGCAGTTTTATTTCTAGGGTTGTACACTTTTAGTACATATTCTCCTGCTGCATATCTTCCAACGCCAGTAACTGTTACACCAGCTACTAGCGTACCGGCGGCGTTTATTTTTTTTTGCCTACTTATGCGATTTATCTTTAGGAACACCACATAGTTTGCTTGGAACTCATCAGCGAGTTTTTCAAAATTCTTTACATAATTATCGAATGTAATCTCATTCTCTGCCAAATAGGTACTGACCTCTATTTTTGATGGTACGACAAAATTGTAGTTACGAAAAAATTCTGTAATTTGATTGAAAGCTAGTTCCTCAAATTTTTTACGATTTCTAGTGCTTTTTACAGGTAAAAGCAATACCCTCGGGATTTTTTTTGCGAAGTTTCTCTTTCGCTTGATTTCAACAAAATGAAACTCCCCACTGTACGGTTTGCCTCGAATTTCGGAGGCGGTCACGTTTGACCCAAATGTAATTAGGTTAGAGCATAGCAAAATGCAGAATAATTTATTTCGTAGATTATCTAAACTGTTTATACTGCTGGCCATATTTCTCTTTAAGTTTACTTGCTTCTCCTGACTTCATGAAGCTCTCTAGGCGCTTTTTCATAGCTGGATCATTGAAAATATGCTTATACTTCGCCTTAAATTCATCGAGAAGCTCTTTCTTTGCATCATTGGAACTTGCATTATCGATTTTACGTTTATAATTTTCGTATTCTGCGACAAACTGTGCTTGACTGACTCCAAGTTTCTTCATGCTTGTGTTTGCTGCCTTCGCAATTTGAGATTGGTTTGATTTATCTTCGGCAATTGCTGCTTGTTGCAAACGCCTGTAAATCTCCTCTCCACCTACTTCGTTCATAATATCTAAAACATATTCTGTTCGATTTTTCTGTTTTTCGAGCTCTTCAAGTAAAAACTCTACCAGCGGGTACATTAGGTCTTCTGCATTATCTAGTGCGCTGTTGTAATTGGCTTTTGCTTCTTCTTTATCTCCTTGGAGACTATTTAAAAAAGCCATTCTGTAATAATTATTAAAAGATTCTTCCTGCTGATTTTGCATTCGGTAGAACTCGATCGCTCTCATTTTCAGCCCCTTAAAGCTATCCTCCGAGTCCTCGGTTGCCAACTTAAATGCCAAATAAACCCTATAGTAGAATTTTTGAGAATCATCTATTGAGGCTTTATTGTCTTTCACGAATTTTAGTGCCTTTCGACCGACTAATTTTAGTTTCTTTAATGCTTTGTTGGCAAATTCGCTATTGATTTTTGAGGTGGCAAAAATATAGTGGTCATAGGCATAGTCAAACTTCTTAAGTCCATGAAAGATTCGACCCATTGCAAGTCGATAGTGCGGATTTGTGTCATCTTCTTCTAGCAAACTTTCAATTGTATCCATCGCAGTTTCATACTCACCCTTTTTAATCAGCCGATTCGATTGATAAAGTTGTAACTGCTCCGGAAATTCTTCCTGAATTTTATTCTGTATTTTAGAGCACTTCGTCTTGTAAGTTGGGTCATTTATACGGTCACAGATACGTAGTGCTTCATGTCCCGTTTCTGCCAAATATAGCCCTCTAGCATA
>CAZRWM010000135.1:0-5287 GCA_964603885.1 uncultured bacterium | reverse complement strand
CAATTAGGGTTTGGTGCTTTTTTATTTTAAGTATGGTTAAATCTTCTAGATTAATTGAATTTTAGCTATTCGTGTAGTGTTAGTCTACCTTCTTGTTGTAATTGATGTAATAATACCAAAGAGAACAACCACACTACTGCCTATTAGATTATACATTAGGTAGCTCAAATCAAATAAGCCATAAAGCTTAAGAAAATGAATCGTTATAACTGTGATTTGTCCAATAATACCCGCAATAAGAGCTACTTTGGCTCCTACTTTTTTGAAAAAGAAAGCCAAGAGAAATACTCCTAAAATGGTTCCGTAGAATAAGGATCCCAAAATATTAACTAATTGAATAAGATTTTCGAATAATCCGGCTGTTAGAGCAATGATAATAGCCAATATACCCCAACCAACGGTCAAAAGCTTACTTACCCTCAAGTCTCGTTTATCGTTATCATCCTTTGACCAGAATTTTTTGTAGTAATCAACTGTTGTAGTTGCCGCTAAGGCGTTTAACTCTCCAGCTGTTGAAGACATGGCAGCTGAAAATATTACAGCCAGAAGCATCCCAATGAGCCCTGATGGAAGAAAGCCCAAAATAAATGTCAAGAAAATGTAGTCGCTATCTTTCTGTTCGAAATCAGGGTCGATTCTATTTAATTGGTTCTTATAGGCTGCTCGGACAGAATCTTGAGCGAATTGAAGTTTTTGAATGCTCTTTTTATTTTTTGAGTAATCGAGGAGCAAAGCTTTTTTACTCTCAAAAATTGCATCATAGGTTGATTCTATCTTTTGAAGGTTTTGCTCTTCCAAGGATGTCATTTCGACTTTCTGAGGATTAAAGACGATCGGCGGGCGATTGAATTGAAAGGACACAAATACCATTATACCGATTAAGAGAATGAAAAACTGCATTGGTATTTTAACAAGACCGTTGAACATTAGGCCTAGTCGAGATTCCTTTAGAGTTTTACCGCCCAAGTATCGTTGCACCTGCGATTGATCAGTTCCAAAATAGGACAGAAATAAAAACACGCCTCCTGTTAGTCCAGATAGAAGCGTGTATCGATTTGTTATATCTGGAGATAAATTAATGATTTCCATTTTACCCAAGGCGCCAGCAATATCAATACCTTCTGAAAAACTAATGGTACTCGGGAAGCTTTGAAGAACAAAATAAAAAGCTAAAAACATTCCGGACATTATCACACCCATTTGCCATTTTTGAGTTAATGAAACTGCTCGGCTTCCACCGGAAACAGTATATATAATTACAAGTCCACCAATAAGCAGACAGGTCAATTGTAAGTTCCATCCTAATAAGGTAGACAATATGATAGATGGTGCGTAAATAGTTATGCCTGCTGCGAGTCCTCTTGATATCAAAAAAAGAGATGAAGTAAAGGAGCGTACCCGAACATCAAAGCGTTCTTCTAGATATTGATATGCTGTGATTACATTTATTTTGTAGTAAATGGGGAGAAAGAAGACAGAAATGAGAATCATGGCAATTGGCAATCCAAAATAGAATTGGATAAAGCCCATTCCGCTTTCGTAAGCTTGCCCGGGGGTAGATAAGAAAGTTATCGCGCTAGCTTGAGTGGCCATTATGGACAGACCGATAGTGGCCCAATTTTCTGAGTTTCCTTTGAGATATGAGTCTATGCCTATTTGCTTTCGTGTTTTCCAACTGCCGTATCCTGCAATGATCAGCAGGGTAGACATTAAAACCACCCAATCTATCACGCTCATACCTTATATATATTTGTAATCCATAGGTAAATAGCAATTTGAAAGAACAAAAATATAAGAAGTCCCCAATACCATGCTTTCCAATTTACATTCTCTTTTTTCTTTTTTTCGTTCATGGCTTATAACTCAATAAATTAGCAAATAATCGATAAGCACCGACTACTCCTTTAGGAAGTTCTCGAAAAAAGGAAATACCGGTGTAAACAAATTGACCTTTCCCATATTGGGCTACTATAAGCCCTCCCAAAACAGGATCTTCACCTTTATCCGACCATGAAAATAAAGGGGTGTAATTTTCGTCCCATTCACCTGCAAAGTATAAACCCCGTTCTTGGACCCAACCTTCAAAATCATCTTTTGTAATTTTGTTTGGTAGATTCAATATTGGGTGATCTGGATATAGAAAAGTGACCGTTGCATCTTCTTCCGTTACTCGTTTTCTTGATAATTTAAATGGGTACGGACCGAATTCATTGTCTCGGATAGATCTTGACGCTGTGTTGTATTGCATGATTAAGTTGCCACCTTTGTGAACATAATTAAACAACTTTTCATGGAAGTTCATTAATTGTGGGTTTACGTTGTATATTCTGATGCCTAGAACAACAGAATTGTAATTGGATAACTCTATATCAGAAAGGTCTTCCACTTCAAATGTTTCTATTTTAAACCCGAGTTGAGCAATGGCATTTGGAACAACATCATCTACTCCTTTTATATATGCCACTTTCCCTTGCTCGATTTTAGCATCTAGGGAAATACATTTTAACACAGAAGGTCTAAATACAATTTGGGTAGGAATGTGATCATAGCTAATTTCTTTTTGAGACGATAATACTTCGCCATTGGCTAGCAGTTTTAATGATCCAGATTTGGCTCCTTTGTTAGAATTCAATTCCAATTCTACCCATTTTTCACTTTGTTTCTTTTCGATATAAACATTAAAGATTGAAGGTTTGACAATCCATCCTTCAGGTGCCTGTACCTCAATTTTTGTTGTCAAACTATCATCAAAAGCGTGGACTTTTACCCTAATCTTTTTCAATTTCCCAGGTTTTGATATTAGGAGTTGTTCCTCGAAACTGCAGGTGAATTGGGGTGTAATAATTACAGGTCTTTGTCTTTCGCCATAGGCTGGGTCTCTCCATTTATAAATTGCTGGAACTTTGTAGCTAAATTTGTGCTTCCCAATTTGTAGGTTAAATGTTGCTTCGAAAGAAGGTTTGCCTTCCGCTAAACAATAATTTGCAGAATCTTGAACATCAAATAAGTTAGAAAAGGGTCTTTCCAACCAATATGGATTATATATTCCAATTTTACCTGAAGATTGCACTTCCTTTTCCAATGGTATATTAGTAAATATCGTTTCATCATATGTGTAAGTTTCACCTGTGCTAAGTTGAATTGAATTTAATATGATCTCCTGGTTAGATCGATTCAATAGCCGAGTATTAACATTAAACTGCTCATTAGTTATAAAGGCAAAATCTTTCCCGAGTAGTTCTAATCTTAGCCCAAGGCAGTCAACAATAATTTGCTTGCAACGCTCTATTTTTTCATTTTTCATAAAAGAATCAGGCATTAATTGCAACCCCTTCAAAATCTCAAGTAGGGCAGGGACATTTTTCTCAGTTTCCTTGAAATTGAAGTTGTCGATTAAGGCGTCGAATTGATCTTCAAATTTTTCATCGAGCAATGATGTCCATGTTTGCTCTTTTTTTTCAAAGAACGACCTTTCGATTTTCTCACCAGCCAAGTGTTTGAAGTACTCTGTTCTACTTCCTCTTTCAGTTATGGCACCAAATCCTTGGCATTTGTGCTGGCTTCTGGCAATTGTTCCTATTTCATTGTACGACATGCCAAGTGTCTCATTGTACCCCCCGATTTCCATAACGATATAATTTGGATCATCTTCTGAAATGTCTTTTATATTCTCATTCCACCAGTAAGAAGTGTTCCAATAAATAGAGGTTGTTTGCCAAGTCCCAAATTTGGAAACTTGATGAGGTAAAAATTGAGGGTCAGAAGCTTTCGTGAATGCTTCAATCGCTAATAGAGCAGATGCAGTATGGTGTCCATGTCCTGCTCGCTCATCAGGGGGGAACCTTGTGATAATTACGTCTGGCTGAAATTGACGAATGATTAGAACTAGGTCGTGCATTAACTCGTCTTTACCCCATAATTCGAAGGATTCTTCTGCAGATTTAGAATAACCAAAATCTAAAGCTCTGGAGAAGTATTGTTTACCTCTATCGTAGGACCTTGCCTTTAAAAGTTCCTGGGTTCTAAGCACACCTAGGTTTTCACTTAAGTCATCTCCAATCAAATTTTGACCACCATCACCACGGGTTAAACTAAAATAAGCTGTTTCTGCCTTTTCTCCAAGGGAGAAGTATGCAATTGCTCTTGTGTTTTCATCGTCAGGATGAGCTGCGACATAGAGTACTTTTTTTAGAGAATGAAGTTTCTGTAAATTGACATAAATAGATGAGCTACCTTCATTTGAAAATAAATTCGAGTGAAAGAATACTGACAAAATTAAAATACTTATAAATCGCATGCTGCTGTTTTGAATATGCATAAAATTATAAATATTGATGCGTAAAGACCAATAAGCGGCTTAAAAATAATTTTATTTCTTATTTCAATTCTCTGTTTTAATTGAATTCGTAATTTTATAAAAATAAATCATAAGAAGATGAAAACTATTCTTACAGCCTTCAGCTGCTTTACGTTAATTGCTATTACAGCACAAATTGAAACACCACAACCAAGTCCTTCTGCGAAATTGACGCAATCAGTTGGTTTGAATACAATTGAAATTGAATACTCTAGGCCATTGAAAAGAGATAGAGTCATTTTTGGTGATCTTGTTCCTTATGACAAATTGTGGAGAACAGGTGCAAATAAAAACACAGTACTTATCACGAGTGATTTGATGATTTTTGGCAAAGACACTTTACTAGCCGGAAGTTACGCAATTTATACGAAACCAATTAAAGATGCTAATTGGGAAGTGTACTTTTATTCAGACACGGAAAACTGGGGTACTCCAAAAAGTTGGGATGATTCTAAAATAGCCTTAAAAACCATGGCCGCTTCTCAAGAGACTAAGGATGTTGTTGAATCATTCACAATAAGTCTAGATAACGTAGATTCAGATGGAGCTGATTTAGTTCTTACTTGGGATAAATCAAAAGCAACTATTTCATTCAAAGTGCCAACAAATGATAGAGTTGCTGCTAATATTAAATCCATTATGTCAGGACCTACTGCAGGAGATTATTACAAGGCGGCTGAGTACTACCTTTCTCAAAAGATTGAACTTGCAACAGCGTTAGAATATATTAATAAAGCATTGGAGAAGAGAGATCCCCAACCTTTTTGGTATCTAAGAAAAAAAGCTTTGATCGAAGCGGAAATGGGTGACTACAAGAAAGCTGTTGAAACTGCAAAATTATCTCTTGCTGCGGCAAAAAAAGCTAATTATGACTCCTATGTTAAATCTAATGAGAAGTCGATTGAAGAGTGGAGCAAGAAAAAGTAAAAA
>CAZRWM010000134.1:0-5326 GCA_964603885.1 uncultured bacterium | reverse complement strand
CTGTGACCACTGGCAATCTTGCGCGTTTCAAAGGTGGTAAAGAAAGAGTTCAAATTGGAAGTAAAGTTGAAGGATATTGCCTCAAAGCCATTGAGACAGACTCTGGTGTTGGTCGACCCTATGTAATTTTAGCAACATATTATTGGGAAATTTCTAAATTAAATTGGATGCTAAAGGCCTTTGCTAAATCCTTTCTCGGAAAACTTCCTGATAAGACTAGAGATGATGCGTTGCAGTTGTATATGAAGGGGCTGGAGAAAGATAATAACCAAATCTATGGTCATTACAAGATTGCCCAATTATACGATGCCCTCGGTAAAAAAGATAAAGCTCAGAAACATCGCAAAATTTTAATGGGACTCAAAGCAAAGAATTCTGGCGATCAAAGAATTCTAGATGAGTTAAAGAAGGGGTCCTAAATGGTTAAAATTTTAAGCTATGTTTTGACTTTAATACTCCTCAATCAGCACTTTTGTAACCAGACAAACTATCTGAACAACACGCTGGGTCAGGCAAGGCATTTTCAATCTCAGTTACGTACTAATTTTTATGGAGTCAATAGAAATCCTAGCAAATCATATCAGCTATTTAAGAAAGCGGCGGAGCAGGGGGATTCGGATGCCGCCTATAATTTAGGGTATATGTCATACCGAGGGGATGGTATCAAGGCGTCAAGATCTGAAGCGATGAAGTGGTGGTCTAAGGCTAGTGACTCAGGCCATTTAGCTGCGACTTATCAATTAGCCCACTTATTGAAACAGGGTTCACTAAAAGATAGATCGAAATCGTGTGATTTATTTGAAAAGAGTTTTAAAGCAGGGTTACACGCGGCATCCTTTGAGCATGGCTTATGTGCGCTTAAGGAGTCAAATTCGGATGCATGTAAATTTTTTGAAATATCACATAAATCAGGCTTCCCAGAAGGGACATATAATTATGCTTGGTGCTTGCACAAATCCATGCCGAGGAAAGCTGAAGAGTTATTACGAGAAGCCTTTGATAAAGGGCTGGTTGAAGCGGCAAACGCTATTTATTTGTTATCCCAGAATGAATCATTGGACGTATTACAAAAAGGCGCAAAACTAGGTAATTCTGAGGCTCATTATTTAATATACAGTCATAATAGTAGTCATTCAAAAACAGCTGAGGTAGCTATTTCTCATTTAGTAGAGTCAGCTAAAATGGACAATGCAGATGCACAGTTTGAACTGGGTCAACTAAATTACGACGGTCAAATCGCAAAAGGTAATTATGAAGCTAGTTTCTATTGGTGGAATAGAGCAGCTTTACAAGGACATGCAGCGGCTCAATTTAATCTTGGACATAGCTATTTGACTGGTCGAGGTGTTGAAGCTGA
Source organism: uncultured bacterium (assembly GCA_964603885.1). Taxonomy (GTDB): domain Bacteria; phylum Muiribacteriota; class UBA6191; order UBA6191; family UBA6191; genus JAYZAC01. The sequence continues at coordinate 3,969 of CAZRWM010000134.1, read as the reverse complement.
TATAGTGTTGGCAGCTAGCTGGTTTAGTTTGGCTGCTCGAAGAAATAAAGAATATAAGGCTCATGTTTACCTCGATTCACTACTTTCGGAAGAAGAGCGACTTCAGGTTGCTCAATTATTGGAAGAAGGGCTAGCGGGTTTTAATACTAAACGTGAGAAGCAATTAGCTAAAGTTATTGGGGATAATGTTAAAAAGGTTCCCAAGTTGAAAGTAAAAAAAGAGGCTAAACAAGGCTCTGATGCGTTAGCTGCATTATTTAAGAGTGATCCGACGTTGGCTGTAAAAAACGCAACGACGCTAGCTGAGAAAGGGGATGGTATAGCCCAACTAAGTCTTGGTCGTTGGTACTTTAAACAGCAGCAACTTACAGATGCTGCTAAGTGGCTTTCTAAAGCAAATAAATCTCAGCCTGATGCAGGCATAGAATTAGCTGGGGTTTACCTTGCAATGCAGAAACCTCTAAAAGTTCTTGATGTAATCGGGGAATCTTCGGGGCCAGAGGCTATTAATATTCGTGTAAAAGCCTTACAGATGCAGGGCGATATTCTCTATTCTAGCTTCAAAAATATAGAGGCACAGAAGTCATATCTTCAACTGGAGAAAATTCATCCAGATAAGAATAACTTTGATTTACTGAGCAGATTGGCCCGTATTCATGATTCTATTGGTCTTGATATGTTTGCTGGAGGAAAAAAGTCTGAAGCCGAAGAGATTTTAAAGAAGTCATTAGAATACACCGAAAAGCTAAAAACAAATCATCCGGACCGTGCCGAAACTTATTTATTATTGGCGGTTAGCACTGGAAATCTAGCTAGATTCAAAAGTGGTAAAGATAAAATTAGAATTGGTGGAGCTGTCGAGGGTTACTGTCTGAAGGCAATTGAACTGAATCCTAAATTGGGACGACCATACTCTATTTTGGCTACATACTATTGGGAAATATCAAAATTGAGTTGGATACTCAAAGCCTTTGCTAGATCTTTTTTAGGTAAGCTCCCCGAAAAATCTCGTGATGATGCCTTGCAGCTATATAGAACTTCTTTAGAAAATAATCCAAATCAGATTTACGGACAATACAAAATGGCTGATCTTCTAATAGCAATGAATCGTAAAGATGAAGCCAAAAATCATTTAAGGATGGCATTAAAATTAAAAGCTTTATCAACCGGTGATCAAAGAGTCCAAAAAGATGCCAAAGCGCTACTTAAAAAAATTGGTGGCTGATACCTAGTGAGAATTGACAGATATAATGTTGAGCGATTTTGATCTCCGCAGGCATAAGGTATTAAACTCTTCTTTTTTCCGACGAACCATTTCATGAAGAGCTAATATTTGAGTGAAATATGGACGAATGGTGCCTGATCTAATGGGATTCATTTGATGCACCATTACCCACGCTAATAGTCTTTGAAATTTTTCATACGGACTCATCGATTTTCGTAATTGACAGGCACGAGAAGATAAGATTTGGGCATATTTTAAATAGATCATTGTGTCATATGCGACTATTTGTTTTAGTCTAGGCTTGTGTCTGAGGTATGAAAGATAATTGAGACGAAGATTCTTTTCATTCATAAATTGGTACCATTTTTCAAGTCGGTTATTATGGATTTGCCATCCTTCGAGGTTGTTTTGATGGCAACCATTCCAGCGGTCAGTTGAGTTTTCACAGAGTTGCTCAATCTGAACAATTTCGTGATCTAATGAATTTGTACTTGAGAATATATTATCTATTGTGTAACACATCAAAATTATGATGATTGCGTTTCTCACCAAGTTCATTTGATTCCTCTCCGGGATGAGCGAACGTCGTTTTGAGTATATTGTTGCAGATAAAGTGCCTCATCAAAGTGTTCTTGAATTACATGTGAATCATTCAAATCTGCAATGGTTTGAGCAATTCGCAAAAGCTGTGAATGTTTTCGGTTAGAAATCATCAAATTGTAGGGTTTGCTAAATCGACCAGGTCGCAGTCCTGTGATTTTTTGAAAATCATTCTCAGCTACTTGACCATTAAAGTATGTTGTAAATGCAGTACTAGATTTCAAATTTTTTTTATAGCGTAATTTTTGTACAGAACGAGCTCTGAATACTGCAGACCAATAATCTTTAAGATTTGAAACAGCTGGTTGATTTTTAATACTGTCATCCACCTCCATACAAATACTCATATTAAATCTATCTAACAGCGGTCCACTGATACGTGATTGATAATTATGAACTTGTTGCGGTAAGCAGCGGCATACGGATCCAGCAAAATTTGAATTGTAATAGCCACAAGGACAAGGGTTCATATTAGCAAGAATAGTAGTGACAGCTGGAAGGGTAGCTTTTTCAAAACCGTGACTCAGATTTACACTATGACTTTGCATTACCTGTCTAAGTGATTCAAGCACCTCGCGCTTGAATTCAGGTAATTCGTCTAATATTAGATAACCTCTATGAGAAAGACTTACCTCTCCTGGAATGATTGGCCTGCCACCACCAATAATACCCTTTGTTGATGCACTATGATGGGGACATCTTACCGGTAACTCTTTGTCAGAAGCCTTATTTAACTGAGATGACATCGAGAATAATCTTTTAGATTGCCAACTTTCGTTTTCATCGAGCAGTTTCGGTAAATTCCTTAATTTGTCGGCAATCAGTGATTTTCCACAACCAGGCGGACCTACAAGCAGTAAATGATGATGACCGGCCAAACTTATTTGTAGAGCCCTAAGAGCGCTGTATTGATTAAGAATATCGGAGAATAAATCGCTATCTTTAAGTTTAGGCTCAATTCGCTGATCACTCAATTTATGATTGTGATTGAAGTGTTTAATTCTTTTGATACAAACTAATTGTTTAAGGACAATTGCTGAAATATCAATCTCACTAATTTGAGACGATAGGTCACTCGGAATAATAAACTTACTCAGAGAATTTTGCTGCATGCAACCCAAGACAAGGTTTAAGCATTGGGCGCTGGAACTTAAACGCCCCTGTAGATTTAGTTCCCCCAGGACATAAAAGTCTGTAGCAAAATCAATCCTAATCTGTTTGCTCGCTTTCAGAATACTAATGGCTATAGCTAAGTCTAGATGGGTACCGTATTTTGGTAAATTAGCGGGTGCAAGATTGACTGTTATCCTACGTCGAGGAAATTCAAAACCAGAATTTTTAATAGCAGCTCTTACCCTTTCACGAGATTCTTTAATCGCGGTACTTGGAAGGCCACTTATCTTGAAACTGGGTAAACCAGATGATAAGTGACACTCAACGTCCACTCGGCGTACATCAAATCCATTCTGAATCAATGAACGACTGACAGCATACATAATTGCCTCCTTTTGAGTTGGCAAATTGTTAACTATGTGTATGCGTACTAGAAGACCGTAATATTTTGATAGTCCCGGTCTAAAAATCTTTCCCTAACGAAAAATTGTGATCAGTCTTATCGTGATTAGGTATTCAAATCAAAGGAGACTTCTAATGAGACTTAATGATTGTAAATTTATAGGTAATCTTGTGGCTGACCCAATCTCAAAGCAGACTAAGTCTGGAATTGAGCATTGTATATTTACTATGGCGATTGACTCATATCGTAAAGATAGAGAGCCACTTTTTTTGAAGGTAGCGTCTTTCAGACGAGCTGCTGAGTTCGTAGGTAACAATTTATCGAAAGGATCTCCGGTATTAGTACAAGGAGAATTACAAATAAAATCTTATCAAAATCAGGAGGGTAGTAAAAAATGGTGGACGGAAATTATCGCTAACAATATCCAATCATTAGCCAAAAAATCAGATTCGCTAAGTTTAGAAAATTTAACCTAATTCAATGAGTCAGGGTGGAGTTGAAGACCAACAGCAAGGGGCTGTTCTATTGATATTATCAATTTGGCTCTTCAACTCCGCGTTGTTCTAAAAATCTTTTTACAAGATAGCCTGTGCCAAAATCCCAGGATTTAAGTTTGTGTAGCGGGATA
>CAZRWM010000133.1:0-5378 GCA_964603885.1 uncultured bacterium | reverse complement strand
TGCATCTTTACCCCTAGTTTGAGGATTGTTGTCACAATTCACGAAAGTACCTTTTCTGCGACCTATCATAGCCTTGAAAACTCATATCAAATTTCATAAACTTTTTGTTAATGGATATTGAAAAGCTACATTTAAAACTTAAAAAAGGCAATCCTAAACAGCGCTTTGAAGCAATTGGCGAACTCGTAAAGTTGGATTCAACTGAGGTCCTACCAATCTTGCAGCAATCATTAAAAATAGAAGATCACAACAGGGTAATTGAGCGACTCAACAAAGCTATTTTATACCTAGAGACGAAGCCAGAGTCATCGAAAGAAACCGTGAACCCCGGGGAATATGTTGAGAAAAGTGATATTTTTTTCTCCGGTGTTGAAGTACCGAATCAACCTAACGATCTTGCTGAAAACACCATAAGTAAGTTGAAAAAAGCATTGAGCTCAAAAAATGAAGCTAGTGAGATGAAGGCAATGCGGTTCATCCTGAAAAATTGTGCGACGCAGCTCGTACCGTATATGATTGACATTGCATTGAAGAGAGATGATACCCAATTTAAATTGAAGACTCTGGAGATTTTACGACTGCTGAACCGATCTGAATTTAGTAGTGATTTAATAGACTTCCTAAAGGTTGAGGATATTTTGATCATTAAAGCTTCTTTGGAGGTTCTCGATTCTCTAGGTCACTTACCAGATGTTTTATCTATGATTAAGGAATTTACCAATTCTGAAGATCAGGAGCTCGCAAAAACAGCAGATAATTACCTAGAAAAACTTATCGATCAAGGAAATAAGGAGGCCATTGAGTTTTTTTCTGAATTGAAGATTTCAAGAGAACGCAAAGCTAAAGAAGAGGCTTTTGAACCATTTGTTCCTGAGGGAATGGAAGACCTTCTACCAAAGAAAATGACAGATGCTCTCGACGAGCAAAAGCGACAAAAATCTGCGAAACAGAAACAAGCGGTATTAGCATTCAAATATAAAAGTCAAATGGAGTCGAAGGATCCCAAACAAAGAATTGACGCAATGTTTCAGTTGGCCAAAGCTAATGACCCTGAGGCCATCGAACTAATTACTCAATTATTATCTAACGAATCTGACTTTAAAGTTATCGCATCGGGACTAAGTGCACTAGCACAGATGAATGCCGACGCGGCATTAGCGGCTATACAAAATTTTCTCTCGCACGAGGATGACCGCGTTAGAGCAAACGCAGTAAGTAGCATTGATAAAATTCTAGGAGACGAAAAGCCTAAACCAATGCTTGAAAGAATGCTTAAAGACCCCAATCACCGCGTGAGAGCCAATGCCATCAGTGCCCTTCTACTAAAAAAACCTAAGGAATGTTTTCTTCCTCTTCATGCACTGGTCAATTCTGATTCTAAAGACGAAAAGGTCGCCGCTATCGTAATTATAGAACGTTTTCAACAAGATACTCACCTAATAATGCTCGAGAAATTCATGCATAGTGATGACTCAAGAGTTGTAGAAAAAACGAGAAGTGTTCTTGAAAACTGGCAAGGTGATATTGAGTTATCGAAGTACATTCTATCTGGTGGTCAGGAATTTCAGCAATTTTATACAAAGCATCTTGAAAAAAAACGCCACGAGCTAAATCGACAGGAAGACAAAAGTGACAAAGAAGACAAAAAAGATAATGACGGGAAATCCCCTGCTGAACCTCAGATAGAGGAACTAATGCAAGATTCAGAAGAAGAGTCAGGTTTACTATCTAATTTGCTGAAGAAATTTCGTTTCTAAATTAATGAGTGGCATCTACGAATTCTTTGCCTCATGGTTCTCTAATCCCCTTTCTAAAAACATAGCTAGTTTCAGTCAATCTACCGACTATAATCTCTCTACCAACTGTCTTCACTTCGTCATAGTAGCTTTTTTTGGAGTAATTCTTTTCATCTCTTACAAATTTTGGACTACAAAAAAACATCAAAAGTTCATTGATTCTCTAAGAATTAAATTGTGCCTAATAATTTTACCAATTTGTCTCTTATATTTTTGGCTAGCTGCAGCCAGTCAGAATGCTGTAACCCCATATATATTTCCCTACTACCATCGTGAATCAATAGTCTTACGTAGCAATTCAGAAGATAAGGTTCCTGAAAATTTCATTATTTGGCGTACAGAGGAAGCAATAAAGAATTTTAATAAAGATTTTGACTGGGATGAGTATAAAAAACTGAGTTATAAAGAAATTTTAGACGATGGTCAGTTTCAGATAATGGCACTGGGTAATTCTTTAGGTTATGAGGAAGGCATACCCACTGAAAAGATTAAGTATTTGAGCGGAATCCCTAGAATTTTAGGCTATGCATACGGTGGGCCTGCTTACTATGATTCATTTACACATGAAATTGTAATGCCCAAAGTCGACGATTATCCAGCCAGTAAATATTTTTATATTAGTACAATTTTTCATGAATTGAGCCATTCTCTATTGTTTCAAAGAGAGCTTGATGCAACTCTTATTCAGTATAAAGCTATGCTTAATAGTAAGTATCCAAGTATTAGAGCGCTGGCTAATTTCATGTGGCTAGAATATTCGCCATTTGTTAGACATCCCAAGTTTTATAATTACCTGATAGAAACCAGTATTGATCAAAGGTTTATCAATGAGGTTATCAATTCTCGCTTAAAGGTTAAAAATAGAATGAAACAGTTGAGAATCATTCAAATGATTAAAAGTTTTATGCGTAGCATCAATCTGAAAAACGAGCCCTCTAAATATGGCTGGGAACCTCAAAAATATGCTACATCTGCTTTTTACAAGGTAATTTTTACGTGGGAAAAATCATCCTGGAATTCAAATCAAGCAATCACCACAAAGTTTGTTAACAAATTTAAGTGGTCTCAATAGTAGAATATCTAAATGTTGTCATTGAATCGTGTGAAAGGTCTTTCCATTTTAGAAGTTGTTGTAGCAGCTGTGCTTTTTCTAGCTTTTAGTATTCCACTAATGAGTCTCTTAGGAACTAGTAAATTTACCAATAAACGACAAGAAAACAGAATTCAGGCTCTGATGCTGGCTCAAGGAATACTCGAAGAAATCAATCATAATAGTGAAAAATTTAATTCGATTTACAGACGGTTTAGTCATCTGGAGATAAGCGGTTTCACCAGCAATATTGGCTATAAACCATTTAGCAACAACAGTGATGGTTTAATCTTGGTTACCGTAAGCATTGAATGGTTGAATCTAAAGAAAAAGAAGAAGCTTGAACTTAGTAGTCTCGTGTCAATTAAACCCCCATTTTATGAATTTCCGAAACCAAAATATCAGTAAGGCTATGTCTTTGACTTTTAAGCACAAGCCAATGAATGCATTTAGTCTTGTAGAAATTCTTATCGCATTGAGTATTTTTGGAGTGATTTCACTAGGTTTGAGTCAGGCGAATAAATTTTGGATAAGTAAGGGTAAAGAGAGTATTCAGTCAGCAGATAATATGCAAAATATCGCTCTAAGCATGTACAAAATAAAAAACGAGCTCAGCCGTTGCAAGCAATTTAACTCTCCTTCTCTTAGGTTGGCTGCGAGCAAATTGAATTTCGTCATTGATGATCGAATTATACGTTATCACTTTGTAAAACAACAAAATCAAACTACCGGTACATTACTGCGCGAAGAAGGTCTTCAATCAAAGCTTATTATTGCAGGCATTGATGATATTAAATTTTTCAGACTAGAAAATCAGCTATTACAGATTAGTTACGAGTTAAAAGATAAAGCTCTTACCACCCGAATATATCTACGAGGCTTAAAATGAGCCGTTTGAATCTATGCAAGCGCGGTTCAGCCTACCTAGGGGTGTTAGCAACAATTGTGGTAGCTATGTTTATTTTGATGGCTTCAATGCAGCGCAGTGTAGACTCAAGCAAAAAAACCTTTTCAATTGAAAACCACACTATCACCAACAACTGTCTGAATTCTTGTGCTGTCTATATATTTCACCAAATCAAAACTTGGCCATTCGATAAGTCGTCTGAGTTTACACTTCCTAAGAATCAAATTGCAATTGGTGATGCGAGCTGCAAAATTAAACCATTAGAGGCAGACTTGCGAAATTTCTCATTCGAACTGCAAGCCAGTTACAAAGACATTAGCAAATCATCCCAATTAGTAATAATAGGTAAAGAGTCGTACAAAGGCATTCAATGGGATTACTTTATCCAGTAATTAATCTTGATTTTGCATAATAAACTTAATTTGCTTCTGCATTTCAGAAAGTTTCTCTTCAAGATTTCTAATCTTTTGTTTTAATTCAACGGTCTCATAACTTTCGCTACTAATATTAATATAAACATTACCATCCGCGAGCAAGCTACCAAGAGCCTTGCCATCCAGGGTATAAACTAAACCGTTCTCAATCAATACCTGTTCTCGAATTACAGGTACCTGGCCCATTAAGGCAACTAAGCTGTGACTTGCCCTGTCTGCTAGTGAATTACCAACCACCCCTGGACTTGTTGATATAATACCGATCAAAATGTCACCAGAGCGATAGGGACGAACTTTGCCACTAGCAGTATTTAAACCAACTACTTCTCCCGCCTGCATAAGTTCTTCAGATGGAAAATACTCAGCATAATCTGATTCCGTTATGCTTGTAGTACCGGCAAAAATCATACCCACGGGATCAGCACCATCCATGCCGCCCATCATGCCCGGAAAATATCTTTTATTTCCACAATTTTGGGCAGTATCAACGCACAAAGCGCCATCAGTAATATTAAATTTAAATGCTGCAGATGGAGAACCAACACTAATCCTACCCTCAGTGCTTATGAATAAAGATGGAGCCGAGGGTGAGGTTCCGACTATCATAACAGCTGTACTTGTCTCTGTAATTTCTAAGCCTGCTCTTGGTATTTGAGTATTAATACCTACCCTTCCATTTGAGGTGACCACAAATGCGGCCGCTCCCTGCAAAACAGTTCCTATCATCATTGGATCAGTACTACTCTCAATAACATGAAAGGCCGCACTGGGTAGAGGATGATTTATACCCACTCGATTACTAGACGTTACCAGTAAAGTGGGGTTCGAGAAAAGTGAAGTACCAACCCTCATCACATCGGTGCTGCTTTCAATGACATGAAAGGCCGCACTGGGCTGAAAATTATTTATACCGACTTGGCCATTAGAAGTAACCAATAAAGCGGGAGTTGCTATAGCTGAGGTAGCTACTATCAAAGCATTGGCACTACTCTCAATAACATGTAATGCTGCACTCGGCTGGAAGTGGTTAATCCCTACAGTGTTATTTGAAGTTACAAGAAATGCCGGAGCAGCCAGCTGAGAAGTTGCAAGCCGCAAAATATCACTACTGCTCTCTGTAATCTGAAAAGCTGCACTGGGCTGAAAGCTAT
>CAZRWM010000132.1:0-5392 GCA_964603885.1 uncultured bacterium | reverse complement strand
ATCTCTCCCGTGCATATAAATTCTCCAAAAAAACACAATTAATTGAGGAAAAAGCACTAAAGAAGTTTAGTAAAAAGCTTTAGGATTGCCCTCTAAGAAGAACCACATACTTTGCAAATTGTTAGCTCAGTATCAGATTCACTTCCACAATCGGTACAAGTTTGATACTCAACTTGATTCATAAATGATTTTTAAAATACTGATAAAACTCTTTTGAAAATTGTAATTTTTAAAGTGGTAATTTAAACATCTGATTTATAAAGTAGTTAGACACTTTTCTGATATTGATTGCTATTATTGTTAATATATTGAAGGACGTTTCAGGAGCGCTCTTTTATGAAATAGCTTAAAGGATTATGTATTCTACTTTTCAAAAAATATTTCTTATTCTGGTATATATATCGGCGTTGTATATATCAGGTTGTGGAGGAGATTCGGCTCTTGGTCAGAGTCAAGACACTGTAGTTCTTAGGGGAGTTGTAAGTGATGGCCCAATAGTTAATGCGAAAGTAGTTCTTGCTTCGATGCGAAAAGGTATCTTGAGTTCCGAATCATTTACTGGTTTGGATGGTAGCTATGAATTGCTTGTTCCTAAAGCTACTATTAAATCCCTACAGTTCCAGGATTTACCCTACATATATGCATGTTCTACATCTCAATCCTCTGTTCTTACAAGTGGTGGGAGGTTTAGAGCATTAGAGAATGGTCAGTTGAGTTTTAGATCGCTGCTTTCAACAGATCAACTTAAAGCTTTGATTAGCTCAAATGCTACTGTAATTACCACAGCCGAGGCGAATGATCCAAATTCCGATCATCGAGTTTTATCTCAAAACCTTTTGGTTAATCATATCACTAATGCAAAAAGTCTCATGCTTGAGGCAAGCTTATTCACTAATGATATTCTACAATCTAATCTGTCGCTGACACCTGAATTGATTTTTGATTCAAGTACATACCCTGATACAAAAATAAATGAAATTTTGAATCTGAAAAACACACTAGATGCAGCTCTCAATAATTCTGATAGTGCTGATGTAATCGAATTAGTTAAATTGAGCGCGATGACGAAAGAAATAATTGAACATGGCAGCACCAACATTATAATGAGTGCCGAGAGTTCTTTGGAAGTTTCTCAGGCTCCCAATTTACTGCTTGAAGTAGCTACTTACCCTAGGTCATTGAGTCTTGATTTTTCTCAAAGATTAGATCAACGGCTAATTGAAGTTAAAAACGACATATTTTCTAATCAATTCGTTTCAGCAAGCTCAGAATTAATTAGTCGAATAACATCGATTACTGTTCAAAAAATAAATGATGACGTGATTGAGGATATCCAATTACTGAAACGCTCATTGGGTCATCAGATATTTAATTTCGATAAAAGAGATATTTTGTCTGGTTCAAAAACAGCTTTATTAACCTTTTCTGCTGAACAAATTCCTAACAATATAGAGTTATATGTGAATCAAATAGACTCTCAAGAATCCTCATATCAGATAGAGTATAGAAAAATGAATACAGAGAAGATACTCTCTCTAAGAGTCGATCTAACGAAACCTAGTGATTTAAATATTATTGAGATTGATGGTATAAGCGTCAACGTTCCATTACATGAAGGTACGATTAATGGAGTGACTAATTTTAATCAAACCAAAGTCAAACTTTCTTCACCTGTCACTTCAATCCAATCCTCCTATAATTTAACCAACGGATACTTCTATGAAGTACAAATAGGCCATAGAAATTCTACTTGGAATCTAATTTTTGGCAGCGTTAATATTAATTCTGAGTCATTACCTTTGGGAATAGTTGGAATTAAAGGAATTTTTGATAGTGATAACATGTATTTCCTGGCTAAAGCCGAAATCAACGGTCAGAATTTCCCCGAAGTTTCCCAGGCCGGTTCAAGTAATGAAGTAAATCAAAATACCACAGAAGATGCCAATCAAATTTGGATGGAGCCTAATCACAGTATTAATATGATTTTGATTTCTTCAGGGGTATTTACTATGGGTTCAAACTCTACGGAATTACATAGAAATCTAGATGAAGGCCCACAAAGAGATATCATGATTAATAATAACTTTTATATTGGACAATATGAAGTTACTCAAGGGCAGTGGAATTCTGTAATGGGTGAAGATAATCATTGGATCTCTAATGGAACCCAAAATCCTACTACTATTTATGGATTGGGAGATCAATACCCAGCATATTTTGTAAGTTGGGAGGATATTACGCAACTTGATGGGTTTTTAGACAAACTGAATCTTAGCATAGATTGCGATACTAGTTATCTACCAAACGATTCGACGAGGTATCATCCTGCCAATGTAAAACCAGGTTGCTTTAGATTACCCTCTGAGGCAGAGTGGGAATACGCTGCACGCTCGGGAAGTTTGACGAGATTTAGCTTCGGTAATGACATTGAATATGATCGAATAAGAGAATATGCATGGTTTGCCTTTAATTCAGGCAATCTGGAAGAAAGTCACCAGAATTATGGAACACAATCTGTAGGCTCTAAATTAAATAATAAATTCGGACTTTTTGATATTTATGGAAATGTTTCAGAATGGGTGTATGACTTATATAATTCTGATTATTACCTTAATGGTTTGTTGGCTGACCCGCATGGCCCCTTGTTTGGTTCACATTATGTTGAGAGAGGAGGAAACTGGATGTATCCAGCCAGTTTACTTCGGTCCGCAGCAAGATCACACTATTCACCTCATTCACGATATCCGTTTTTAGGGTTTCGTCTACTATATGTCCCATTAAAAAGTATAGATAACAACAACCCACCCGAAGCAAATGAGGATGTGTTTGAAGTTTTCTACAACGAGACTGCGATCATCGATATTCTGAATAATGACTCTGATATCGATAACGATTTGATGACTATTACGAATATAACAAATCTAAGTGGTGGAACATTATCTATGGTCACTAATAGCTCTTTGTTGGCAATCCATCCTTTTCAGGATTCGACTCAACCTGTAAGGTTCAATTATAGAATAGCTGACGGTAACGGAGGATTGGATAACTCTGAGGTAACGATATACGTTAGTACTGCAAATTTGCCTACAGTATTAATTCCGGAGATATGGCATGACCCCTACATTGGTGTTGAGATGTTGCGTGTTAGTTCGGGTAATTTCACAATGGGCACCCCTTCAAGTGAGGAAGACCGTTTCATGGATGAAGGGCCTCAGCATGATGTATTGATTTCAAATGATTTTTTAATTGGTAGATATGAATTAACTCAGTCTCAATGGGAATCCGTAATGGGTGAACAAGGAGCTGCTAACAATTGGCCAGGAGGTGTTAGTAATAGTCCTTCCTCTAGCTATGGCCTGGGTTCGGACTATCCGGCTTATTTTATTAGTTGGGATGATATCAACCAAATTGGCGGTTTTTTAGATAGAATTAATACTTTGGCTGGGTGTTATCTAGAAGATTTGCCTAGTAATCAAAAGCGTTATGACCCATCGAATGTCTCCTCTGGTTGCTATCGTTTACCTACCGAAGCGGAATGGGAATATGCTGCAAGAGCTGGAACTAATGATAAGTTTAGTTTTGGTGACGACGCTTCTTTTCAATCAGTTGATCAATTTGCATGGTATAGGGATAACTCAATTGATGGTAGTACCATGATCGTTGGTCAAAAATTACCAAACCCTTTTGGGATTTTTGATATACATGGAAATGTTGCGGAGTTTGTCTACGATAGATTTAGCTATTACAAAGATTCACAGATCACAAATCCAGCAATTTCTAACAGCGGATTAGAAATTATTGTAAGAGGTGGCTCTTGGGCTTCACCTGTTTCAGCATTAAGGGTTGGGCAGCGAGTTACAATTGACGCTAATCGGCGCAACTATTTTACCGGTTTTAGACTTGCCCTAGTGCCAGGTCGACCTTCGGTTCCGAAAGATATTATTTTTAACAAATCCAATCAATTTTTTAATGTAAATTGGAGAACTTCAGCGTTTTCGGAATATGAGATTTATTACAGTGCTTCTGCCGATTTGTCGACCGGCAGCAGCTTCATAAAGACAAGCTCCACTTATGTAAATATTCCGAATACAACAGATAGATTTAATTTTTATATCCGTATTGCATCCATTAACCCGTGGGGTAAGAGTGATCTGTCATCAGTCTTTAATATAAATCCAGAGACCTGGATAGACCCAAAAACAAGTGTTGAAATGCTTCGGATTTCTTCAGGTAACTTCTTCATGGGAACACCTGCTGATGAAGTAGATCGTTTCATTGATGAAGGACCTCAACATCAAGTTACGATTGATAGAGATTTTTTAATGGGGAGATATGAAATAACACAGGCTCAATGGAAATCTGTAATGGGTGAGAAGTTAGTAACTAACCATTGGCCTGGCAGTACGGAAAAAAGTCCTTCTCTTACCTATGGCTTGGGAGATAATTACCCCGCATACTTCATTAGTTGGGAAGATATAAATAAGATAGATGGGTTTTTAGATCGAATTAATACTTTAGCTGGTTGTAATATTGATAACTTACCTGAAAATTTAAACCGTTACCATCCATCGAATGTACCTGTAGGATGTTATCGTTTGCCTACAGAAGCCGAGTGGGAATATGCAGCTCGATTTGGCACACTCACTCGATTCCCTTATGGTAATGACCTTAATTATGAACTGCTGCCTCAATTCGCGTGGTTTGCTTCCAATTCAGCTGAGACAGGTACTAGTATTATTGGTGAAAAACTGCCTAATCCTGTTGGGCTATTTGATATGCATGGAAATGTGTCGGAGTTAGTATATGATCGATTCAACATCTATACAGGGTCCCCAAGTATAAATCCAACAGGACCTATTACTGGCTCAAATAGAATAATTCGAGGTGGTTCTTGGGACTCTGAAGCTTCAAGCTTGAGATCTGGTCAAAGGGAGTCTATTGAACAAACTATCCGAAGTTCGTCAATTGGTTTTAGAGTATTGATTGTTCCTGGTCCACCCCCGGTACCTCAAAATATATCCTTCAATAAATACTTCGATGAGTGTAAAGTTGAGTGGAGTAAAGCTGCCTTTACTAGTTATGAGATCTTTTATGATAACACCTCAGATGTATCTAGAGAGGATGCGAGTATAACAACTAGCTCGCCATCAGTTATAATGACTAATTCAGAAAATTCATCTGAATTGTATTTAAGAATAGAAGCAAGAAATCCTTGGGAAAGTAGTGATCTATCAGAAATTATAGATATATCGAGCTGTTTTTAAGATTTATTATTGATATTCTGACTAAATATACCCTTAAATTTTATTTTTTAAGTTCTTTCACACAAATACAGCATTGAAATACTGAAGTGTATTGAGTGAAAACTGCTTTGGTGGCTTAGAGATTAATA
>CAZRWM010000131.1:0-5458 GCA_964603885.1 uncultured bacterium | reverse complement strand
CACTTATTACCCACGAAACTCTAACTGTAGATGAACTAAAATCCTTACAAGCCGGTGAGGAAATTGGTCCTCCACAACCAAAGAAGAGATGGCAGAACGACGTTGCAGATGATGACGAAAATGATTCAGTGGTGCATGATGATGGGGAATCTGATCATGAAGAAGATCGTAAGCAAATCCTGTCACCCATGAATGATGACAGTGATCAATCTGTAGCTCGAATTCTTGTAGAAGAGGCGATAGAGCGTGAAAACCAGCAAAGTGTTGAGGAAGTTGACTCAAAGCCGGGGGATAAATCCTAACCAGTACCGGAAAGTGAGAATTTTGAATCAGCGATTAATGTGTACCGTAATTCTTCTGACCCTCTGTTTCATAAATTGTCAGATGAGTGACGCTTACGATATGGGCATCAGGGAACCCATCGAACCAGTTAGCAGTCATACGAAACCGTGGGTGGATCCTGCTCCTACCCCCACAGACCCCACGGATCCACGTGACCCTAGGCCCCCCTCTCCAGTACCCTATCCAGATCCAAGACCCCCGTCACCGATTCCAGTTACACCGGACGTCAGGGAGCTAATCGATATAATTAAGAGCTTGAGATCTGAAATACAATTCTTGCGAATGAAAATATTGGATTTAGAAACAAAACTGGAAGCAAAAACCCAGATAAAAGAAAATCATAGACACGAGTGCACTGAGTATAGTCAGCAACTTAGAAAAGCAATTATAAAATTGATCAAAATAGATAAAGATCCTGAGCTATCATCTAGGAACGTAGATCGCCTTTTGTTGTCCAGACTATTTCGGGCAGGACTGATAGAATATATTCCGCCGTATCATGGTGTTATCACGGGTAATTTAGAAACGGAAATATACTGTTCGAAGTAATCAATCGATTACCAATGTTACAGCCGATAACAATTTTCTGTCATTATTGTAAATCTCAAGATTAATAAGCGATCCAATCAGATCCTCTATCGGTAGTCTAAAGAATGTTTTTTCCTGTCCACTCACCTTTATCTTGGACGCAATCGCTTTACCTTTATGAGTTAATTTGAATTCAAGCTCATCATTAATTTCCTCTAAAAAAATGATATTAACAAAGTAATTTTGATCATCATATTTTTGGAAATAAACTCTTTGCACTATAGCTTTAGATTGGTACTTCAAGTCTTTCTTTAATTTTATTCGATTCCAAAATCCATTATTAATGAAACCGTAACCTAGATCTCTTAGATATATCATTAAATCTGGCTTCCCACTCCACATATAAAATATTGAGTTTCGATCATTTAAAATGTCGAGACTTAATTTTAATTGTTCAAATTCAACAGGCCTTGGAAAGATCGAAGTATGATCCAAATCTTTAACAACCTCATACAAGCCAGCATACAATTTGATTAATTGAGATTTACTTAATCCCGTCCAATGAAAAACCTCTTCTCTTTTCTTATCAGATGAAAAACCGTAATTCTTTAAACTACCCAAATGAGGAAAATAAGATAACCACCACAGGGGAAAAATAGCCATTTTTTTAGACGTCTCACTTTCCAGAACATGACGCGCATAGGCAATACCAAATGTTGAGTCATAGCCCATAAATATATGATTTGATTTAGGATTTTTATGAACTGCAAAATAAGCATCTTTGATATTCTGCTCCATTGCTCTAACTTTGTAATTCAAATTAGATAGCTTGAAAGCCTCTGCTTTCTTGAAGCTATGCATACCGCATAAAATCAAGAAAATTGTTAGCATCCAGACTTTTAATTCTGTGCATGAAACAATGACTGCCACAACTATGTAAAACGTTACGAGAGGTTTACTAATATCTGGAATGTTGTACACAAATAGTGGCCAAATCAGAATTAATAATATTGCTACATGAATTTGAGAGCGACCCTGTCTCACATGAAGAACTAGGCTCAGAATTATCAATAGCCACACCTCTGCTGGCCAAACAGAAATAAAGTCATCGAAGGCCTGTAAATGAATGCCCCAATCCAAGAATGCCATTTGATACGCATTTGCAGATAAATGACCAATAAATGACTCTAAATTCCTACCGTCAAACCAAGGATTCATTGGAGATTGCGAAGCTTCATAATTTAATAATATATGTAATAACGGACCTGGTATTAAACCCAAGATAAGTTGAATCGAAAATCTGCTTTCAAGGCATCGCCGATACACCATTAGAACAGCTAATGGTGCCAAACTTAAATGATGGCTAACCATCAAACCAAGTACCAAACCAAGTATAAGATCTTGCAACCAGATTGAAAGATTTGAAATTTTAAAAAAGTATAGCTTTAAGCTAAGCGCTAACAGTAAGGTTAAAAATCCGTAAACCTCTACAGAATTGAGATTTTGCGTAAATGGATTACAGCACATCATCAACAATAAAAATAACAGTGTGTTCCCTTGCCAAAGTTCAATCATTCTTATAAAAATTAATATTGCAAGAAAACTACAAAAACACTGAAAATAAGTCATACTTAGAGCAGGTTCAAAGCCCCATAAACTCAGCAATGAATGAAACCAGCGGTTTATTTCTAAATATATTCCATAACCCGGCGCATGCCCTATTCCGCCAGTTACCATGGCGGTAATCAATTCGTAACCATCATAATTTTCCACACCAAATGGCAGAGGGTTGTAAATATAGTAGAGACCGAATAAAGCCAATAGTACTAATGTAACTCGAAGCATTTATGAATCCTGATTTATGGTAAATTAGTGATCAATAACTTAACATCCTAGTGCGGTATGAAAAAGTACTTCTCTCACCTAAAATTTATCTCCATTGCTTTCTACTGTACTCTGCTGCTAACGGGTAGCGGCTCTTCAGTGGCGAATCAAGATCAAACAAAAATTAAAAGAGTCGTTTTTGGAGAGGATTCACAAGTCTCTGCTAAAATTCGAGGTAAAGTAACTGGCTCTGTACCGGGTAATCCTAAGTTATATGGATTTTTAATTCGTACTAACTCTCAAATCTCTAGAGAACTTCAGGCGCTAATTGCACCAAATTATCAAGTTCCGGTTGAGCAAGGTAGATTTGCGATCCCATTCGCTCAATCGGGCCTATATATGGTTGGAGTTTTTGCGGATAAAGTTCAAAATGGTTTACTCGATCTTTTTGACGATCCTTACTGGTTTGCGCAAAATATGCCCGTTAGACTCAGCTCTGCGAAAACATTTGAGTTCAATATCTCAGTTGGCAATAGAACTTGGCCTCAAATTTCGTTGATAAATTTCCCAGAGGATCATAGCTTACTTTTCCAAATAAGCTCAATTAAGGGTTCACCCTTTATACTACTACCGATGGAATCAAATCCGTTTGAAGTGCGCGGTCTTACTAAACCCTTCGGTTTCTCAGTAATAGTAGACAGGAATGAAAATGAAATTGTGGATCCCGCGGAACAAACTCGTAATGTTTTCTGGGTTCCAAGAACTCCACAAACAAAATTTGAAGTGGAGTTTGGAAAAGTATGGAATCCATTAACAATTGATTTCCCAAGAGGAAATGCTGGCCTCGAGCTTCGAATTCAAAATATTTCTACGGATCAAACGTCGAACAACTCCATTAAAATACCAATTCTTCCCAAGTCTGAAAAATCAGTGACATTAGCCCATCTCAATTTAGGAGAATATCAATTATTTCTAAGACCCAAAGATAGTAATGAAGAAATTAAAGGACCTTATTTTGTACAAGAACGGAATAGTGTTTGGGAGGTTGAGTTATCGGAGGATTATTTAGCAAGATTTAAGCTCCCACTAAATATAAAAGTTAAGGAAAGCCGTTTGCAGTTTTTTATGAATGGAACTCCTACTTACAATTGTGAGCCTGATGAAATTGTGAAGCTCTACCAACCTGGTGAGTACGAAGTGGCTTTATATTCCGATGCAAACAATATAGAAGGTCTACATCCTCTCAAAATATGGGACCGAATACACGCAACTGCACGTTTTGATCTTCAGAGTAATTCACAAAATGCCACCGTCAACCTAAGCGATACTAATCCCAGGGTAACAATTACAGGGACTTATAACTGGATGCACAATCCAGCCTCAGAAGCTCATCTACATATTTTCCAAGAAACGAATCTAAAGGGTTACTACAATAGAATTCTTAGCCACAAAACTAGTGGAACAGAATCAGCGACATTAGCCCTTGAACTTAACATAGACAGTAATCGAAACTTGTATTTTTATCTCGACTTAGCAGGAGACGCAAAACTCGATGAAGTTGAACCTGAGTATGTTCAAGTAATCAATCCACAACTTCTACAATTAGAAGCAAATGAATTTCAACTTCCCATTATTTCTAACGGTATTTTGAACCTTGACATTACTGGCTCTAGCCCAGAAAAATACTTCCTTGAAATCGTTAGAGCGGATATACAAGAAACAATCGCAGCTTCCTTTTTGAATGCAGGCATAAATACTTATGCGAACCTTCCAATCGGTTATCCGCTTCACCTAAATATTATTCACGATATTAATGCCAATCAGGAGCTTGATTCGCAGGATAGAGAATTACCAACTATTCCTGTAAATATACATCTTTTTGAGCAAAAACTAACCCTTCCAATTAATTTAGAGAGTTTCTAAATGACCACGAAGTTTATTTTATTTACATGTATCTTATTGGCAGGATGCAATAAAGAAACAAAGCAAAAAAAGATTAATTTTAATAGAGCCTCTGAGTCATCTCGAACAACCAAAAACCGAAGCAATCGTGAGGCGAAAACCAATCCCGTTAGCAAGGTAGAGGTAACGTACAGGGCCCCTGCCATCATTCAGTCCACAGATAAAGTCTACAAGTCCTTACAAGGTGCTGGGATCTCCCTTAATAATCTCGATTTCTTTTTTCACGCCAATTCAAACTTTCGAGAGCTTATGCTGGAAAAACTCCTAAACACGCGAGATCCCTACCACCAACACTTAGTCTGGAATAGATTAAAACAAATGCTAGCTAAAGATCAATGGGAAGAAGGTTTTGATCGAGTAATAACTGTTCTTTGGCAAAGTAGCGATGAATCTTCGCGTAAAAGTATTCTCAACTATCTAATTATGAAGCCTACACTTATGAAGGTTGGCAGGACACCGTGGACAGCAAGTAAATGGCTACTGAACTTAAAAATCAATAGTGATTATGAACTTGTTCTACTCAAAGCCCTGAAGGATAATCAACATCCTTCGCGACCATGGGTGAGGAATTATTTGAGTAAGCGTTATGGTAAAAATTTTGGTTCTAATTATTTAATCTGGAAACAATTTCTAGAGCAGAATTAATTTCAAAATCACAAAAGAAAAGTTCATTGCAGACTATGATAAACTCATTTTATGTTTCTCAAAAGTTTACTCACCTTCTTATTAGTTACTTCCAATTCATACGCAATCAGCACCATAAAAA
Source organism: uncultured bacterium (assembly GCA_964603885.1). Lineage (GTDB taxonomy): Bacteria > Muiribacteriota > UBA6191 > UBA6191 > UBA6191 > JAYZAC01. The sequence goes on along the minus strand of CAZRWM010000131.1, from coordinate 36 downwards.
TTCGTAAATTTTTTAAGGCTGGCCAATACAATAAAG
>CAZRWM010000130.1:0-5489 GCA_964603885.1 uncultured bacterium | reverse complement strand
TCACGTCTCTTCAACTTTTCATATTGTAGCGCGAACATTCTCATTTCGTAAAAATCTAAACTAAGTTCCGAACTTGTCGGAGAATCGCTCGATAAAATAGAGGCGAAATCGCCTTTTTCAACATTTGAAACTTCACGTTCATAGTAATGTGAAATCAGAAAACTAATTTCTTCGTATAAATTTCCGTATGCTCCCAAAGATCGGGCAATCAGCCAATGCTTTTTTGCAGCTCTATGATGTTCAGCATATAAAAGAACCTTAGCTCTTAGAAGATGTACGTTTGGATCTTCAAAATCATCCAAGCTAGCTATTCGAATCACCTCGAGTGCCTTATTGAAGGCATTTTGTTGCATCAGAGCATCGATAAGATCTTTGAGGATTATCTCTCGATAATACGGATCATGAAAAAGTAATGACAAACGCTTACTAGCTAAAACTCCATTACCCTGTAATAAAGCTATCTTTCCGCTCATCTCACATAGTTCTAGAATGTCCCTAAGCTCAGTCTCAGAAAAATATTTCAAATCGGTATATCTGGTAAAGGGATCGATATTTTTATCCCTTACCCTTTCACGAATTAAATCTACGGACGCTTGAACTTTATAGAAAGCCTCGCCTAATCTACCTAGACGAAAGAGTACTCTTGCGTGGCTAATTCTATATTTAGGGCCGTACTTTAAACTAAGAAAGTGTAAGCGCTGCTCGATATCTTCCAGATTTTGGACATCACTGGAAGCCATGTAGAGTTGGAGCAGCTCTGCGAAATGGGTTCCTTCATATGCCATCAGAAATCCATGAAATTGTTCCGGTAAATCCAACGGTCTAAATCCCGAATATTGCTTGATCATTGTTCTTCGAAGACGATCACTAAGTTTTTGAAATAAAGGAAAAAAAATCTTTTTGCGAAAATTCCTGTTGATTAAACCATCAAGTCTTTTTCTCAGTAGTTTTTCTTTTTCATAAGAATTACTTAAATCACTAATTAGTCGATTAACGACCTGATCGATATTTTTATGGGACGTCACTAGACTCAAAAAAGGCTTCGGTTTTGATTTTATGCTCCTGCTAGGTTGTTTACACCCTGATATTAGAGCTACGATCAATGCGACTGATATTAAAAAGACTACCGGATTCATATGACTCAGTGCTGTCCATCGGTAGTCACAAAGACATAAATTAGGCAGATAAAAAAGGCTCTGGCACTTATTTTTAGGAGCTGAACAAAAGTCACCCTAGGTAGATCTTTTTGCTATTTAAGTAACGTCTCAAAGAGGTTTTTTAACTTCCAGTGGTAATTGCAATATTTTAGCCTGACAGGCTAAACGAAATTTTTCCTGCGGCTTACCTAGTACTTTCAAAACTTTCAATTCCTTTGGATCTGGAGTTTCTAATTTACCTCTAGCATCACCTACCATCTCTACTAGACAGCCAGCACAATTACCTTTGAAGCAAATCTCTCCTAAATAGTGCTTTTGCCTATTTGCTACACTGAGAATGCTTTCTCCAAGCATTGCTTGGTAAATTTCCCCCTCTATCGTTATTTTCGACATAGCTTTAGGAACCAATTCCAACCCATGAGGTTTCTCCATCAGGATGAAATTCCTTCTTCCAGATTGGAAGTAAATCTTTGACGCGATTCATAATGAACACACTAGAATCATATGAATCTTTACGATGCTTACTTGAGGTATATACCATAACCGAAGCCTCCCCAAGCTCCACCATACCCACGCGATGAATCAGTACCATTTTCACCTTAGGATATTTTTGATGACATTCCTGCTCGATTTGCCTCATCAATTTGAGAGTCATTTTCTCATAGCATTCATAAAAAATACGTTTTACAGGACGACCTTCATGGATATTACGAACAACTCCCAAAAAACAAACTATTGCTCCGTGAGAATGGTCCTCTACGTACTTTTTGTAGTTTTCAGCATTGATAATCTCATGAACAAGTTCAACCAAACTAACCTCCACTGACTGGTGGTATAAAGACTAGCTCATCTCCATCCCGCAAGACAGCTGAGGGCTCTACATATTGCTCATTAATTGCGAATAGAGTTGTCTTGAGTAGTTGGTCTCGATTCTTCAAAATAGAAGTACACTTGTCAAAGGCTAGCTTGACAGTAGCACCTTCCTCAAGCAAGACAAACTCCTCACGTTTGGCTAGAAGCTCACTGTAGATAGCAAAGTAAATTACTCTTATTCTCATATACTTAGCGTCGCACTTGCAGTGCTACGCCCATACCACCACCAACACAGAGAGTGGCCAATCCCTCAGTTTTTGAAGCACGCTTCATTTGATGCAATAAAGTAACAAGAATTCTAGCACCACTGGCTCCTACTGGATGACCAAGTGCAATGGCCCCCCCATTTACATTTACTTTGTCAGTATCCCATCCGAGCTCTTTGTTGACAGCTATACTTTGCGCAGCAAACGCTTCGTTAGCCTCTATTAAATGGAGGTCATCAATGTTAGAACCGCTGACCTTAAGAGCATTTCTTACCGCCTGAACAGGTCCTATCCCCATGATACTTGGTTCGCACCCGCTAACTCCCCAACCCACTATTTCGGCCAGAGGGGTCACATCAAGCTCACCCAGCTTTTGTTCAGATACAATGACCAAAGCCGCCGCTCCGTCATTGATACCAGACGCATTTCCGGCAGTTACAGAGCCGTCTTTCTTGAATGCCGCTCGCAACTTTTGCATTCCCTCAAATGTGGCGCCCTTACGTATGTATTCATCCGTATCACAAACAATCTCCAGTCTTCGCTTTTTGACCAACACCGAAACAATCTCCTCTTCAAAAAGGCCATTAATTTGAGCTTGTTCCGCCTTATTCTGAGATTCAACCGCAAATCTGTCTTGCTCTTCACGACTTATTACATATTTTTCAGCAAGATTTTCGGCGGTCATACCCATGTGATAATTATTGAAAGCATCTGTAAGACCGTCATATATCATGTGGTCATAAATCTCCGCATGTCCCATTCGATAACCTTCGCGACCTTTTTGAAGGAGGTAAGGAGCTTTAGTCATATTTTCTGTTCCACCAGCTACTATAATTTGGCAATCTCCTGAGCGAATCGCCCTCACTGCTTGTAATACGCTAAATAAGCCAGAACCACACAAGATATTGGAAGTCACGGCAGGTGTAGTGTTAGGAATTCCCGCATGAATTGTGATTTGTCTAGCTACGCCCTGACCTTGAGCGGCTTGGTAAATACAACCAAGATTAACCTCATCGACCTCTTTTTCACGACCTTCAAGTCCTGCACGATTTAATGCCTCTCGAACTGCGCTGACTCCAAGATCTACAGCTGAAGTATTAGCAAACATTCCTTGGAAACTTCCAATCGCCGTACGGCAAGCTGATGCAATAAAAACTTTATTTGTCATACTTACTCCTTAAATTAGGGCCATTATTTTACCTCTGATATATCTGCTTCTCAAGTTTGAAAAAAATGAGCATTCCGTGGCATTTACTTCTTAACTTTGAAAAAAATAAATACTCCATAACATTTGCTTTGATTTTACTATTGCACCAGCCCGATTTAATTTCTAAACTAGGGCAATGTGGCTCGGCCTTTTAGATTGGCGCATATTTGTACGTCCTGCTTGGACCGCTGGAAGCTTCTCTTTGAGCCATGGCCTTTTCTTCGAAAATCGTGTAGATATTTGGACCAACCTCATTATTTTAACTTTAAGTAAAATCTTACCTGGGCAGGGAGGCTTGTCCTGCTACAATGTCATTAAGCTTTCATTGTTGGCAAATCAGCACTCATTCCAGAGACGAAATATTACAATTGGGCAGATTAAGGATTCTGGATATCTTAGCTTAAGCCAACAAAAGTTAATTTACAGAGAATATCTTTCAAAACACTATGTGATTGTGTTCGATGCCTTTGAGCAAAAAACATGAGCTTGTTAATAGGAATAGCATGGACAAAATTAAACCAGTCATTATAGGTATTGCAGGTGGGTCTGCATCTGGTAAAACTACCGTGACTACTGCGATAGTCAATCATCTCGACCCATCAACTTTTTCGGTATTCTCACATGATTCATATTACAGAGATCTTGTCGAGTTCAAGGGTCAGCAACCCGAAGAAATTAATTTTGATCATCCCAATGCATTGGATACCGAACTACTTATAAGACATGTCAAAAATCTAAAGCAAGGTGAGAGCGTAGATAAGCCTTGCTATGACTTCCAAAGCTTTAGAAGACAAAAGCAAACAGAAAAAGTTAATCCCCATCCTCTGATTATCGTTGAAGGTATTCTAATTTTTTCTTCCGAAGCTCTACGTAATCTAATGGATATAAAAATCTACGTTGATACAGATGCAGACGAGCGACTTATGCGACGTATTAGACGCGACACCCTTGAACGGGGCCGAGCTTTAGAATCTATTCTTGATCGATACGCTGAAAGCGTAAAACCAATGCATATGCGTTTTGTCGAACCATCTAAGCGCTGGGCTGATGTAATTATTCCTCGTGGAGGGGGCAATTTTGTAGCCATTGACATGGTGCTGTCTCGAATACATAAAATGCTCGAAGCGCCCTATGAAGGTCCTGGAAGAAGACATACCGATAAAATCATTCGTAAGGCGAGCGAATGATACATATTCAAAAGAGATTAGAACAACTTTACCCCGGCTTGGATGTGTATGAGGACCTTGAAAAAATTCTCAAGCGCTACACAGAAGTACTAGCTCATCGCCAGACCGAAAAACCTTTAACCTCAGCTGATAGTATGCTGATAACGTATCCAGATCAACTTAGCGGTGAACAAGGTTCACCACTCAGATGTCAGCATGAATTTCTAAAGCTTTGGGTAGGTAAAAGAATTCCACTAGTTCATATCCTACCCTTCTACCCGTATACGTCAGATGATGGCTTTTCAGTAGTGGATTACCTTGAAGTTCATCCTGACTATGGGGACTGGATTGATATCAGGGGCTTTTCTAAAGACTATGGCTTAATGTTTGATGCTGTGTTTAATCACATATCTGCACAATCTGAATGGGTCAAAGGATATCTTTCGGGTGATCCAAATTATGAAAATTATTGTATTTCTATCGACCCTCAAACCGATCTATCCGGTGTTATACGTCCCCGAGCTTTGCCCCTGTTAACCCTATTTGAATCTTTCAACGGTCCTAAGCATCTCTGGACAACTTTTTCGGAGGATCAAGTTGACGTTAATATTAAAAATCCAAAAGTATTATTGAATTTGGTGGAAGTGCTTCTTTTCTACGTCAGCCAGGGAGCAAGGCTAATTCGTCTCGATGCGATTGCATTTCTATGGAAAGAGCTAGGTACCAATTGTATTCATCTCAAACAGACCCATGAAATAGTTAAACTTTTCCGAGACTGTTTGAATATCGTAGCTCCTGATACCTTAATTATCACTGAGACCAATGTACCCCATGAGGAGAATATTTCATATTTCGGGGAAGACGGTGACGAAGCTCAACT
>CAZRWM010000129.1:0-5576 GCA_964603885.1 uncultured bacterium | reverse complement strand
GTCTTCAATTCGTTGTTCTGCTTTATCAATTAACCCCTGAAGAACTTTATTCTGATTGTCCATACCCTTGTTGATCATAATTTGTATTCTCTCTTTAGCAATATTCAAAGATTTTACTAATGTTTCATTTTGAGAAATACAAATGGATGCTTTAGCTTTCATTTCAGCTGTCCAATCAGTGAAAGTGAATGCTTGATCTGCGAGTAAAGTGCCAATATGGACTTCTATAATTCTACCTTGAAATACATTTTCACCATTAAATTTTTTAAGCATCTGGCTCTGTGTCGCATGTACGACATCACGGAAATCCATATGATCTTTCATTGAACCCTTAAATGTAACTTTCACAGATTCTGGTATTGGCATTGAAGCTTCACCAGTAGCTAATGCTAATGCTACAGTTCCTGAATCAGCACCGAAGGCTACTCCTTTAGACATCCGTGTATGAGAATCCCCTCCTATAATAATTGACCAATCATCTACAGTGATATCATTCAGAACTTTGTGAATCACATCTGTCATAGGATGGTATTTGTGACTTGGATGACGGGCAGTTATTAGTCCAAAATCATGCATAAAATTCATGAGTCTAGGTATATTATCTTTTGATTTTTGATCCCAAACAGATGCGGTATGACATCCAGATTGATAGCCGGCATCAACTAAAGGAGAGATAGTTGTAGCAGCCATCATTTCCAATTCTTGTGAAGTCATTAAGCCGGTAGTATCTTGCGACCCTACAATATTTACCTTGACACGTACATAAGACCCTGCGTGCAATGTATTTCCAGATGTGCCGACAGCATTTTTATTGAATATCTTTTCAACAGCTGTAAGTCCACGATCTTTAATTGAGATTTCTTTGGATTTAGCGAATACAGGTTTAAGTTCTACGCCAATTGTCTTCGCTGCAAAAGCTTGCAACTTTTTCCCAAATACAATGGCATAAGAGCCCCCAGCTTTCATAAATTCCATCTTCTGCGGTGTAAAAGACGAAGAAATATCAATTAACTCTTTGTCACCCTTGTAAAGTTTTTTTGTTTTGGTATTGATAGTTAAAACGGTACCTGTCTCGACGGAGTATATTTCTTCCAAAGCTGGGTCACCATTTTCGTCAAGAATCAAATTACCACTTTCATCGTACTTTTTTTGCCAATTCTTTAAATCTAATCCGATACCACCAGTAACTCCAACAGTGGTTAAAAATATTGGAGATATTCCATTTGTGCCCGCCACGACTGGAGCAATGTTGATAAAAGGGATGTATTGACTTGCCGGTTTTCCAATCCACAAAGCTACGTTATTAACACCTGACATTCTAGATGAACCCACACCCATGGTTCCCTTTTCAGCGATCAACATAATTGTTTTATCAGGATGCTGAGATTGCAATTTTCGTAGGGAATTCTGCTTTTCTGTATCATGCTCAAACATACATTGCCCATGAAGTTGTCGATCGGATCTTGAATGAGCATCTCCGCCTGGAGATAATAAATCTGTTGAAATATCTCCGACCCCAGCCACAAATGTAACCAGCTCGATTTGTTCAGGTAGATCTGGTAGCTTGGTAAAAAATTCGGCATTTGCATAGCTCTCAAGAATTTCCTGGGATATCTTATTTCCGGAAATATATGCTTCTTCTAAACGCATCATGTCCACCTCATATAGAAAAACTTGCGTTTTTAAGACCTCTGCGGCAGCGTGAGCGTGTGTGGACTTTTCATCTAATGCTACGTCAAGTAACACCTTAATAGAAGGGCCACCTTTCATGTGGGACAATAGTTCTAATGCAAATGATGGAGAGATTTTGTCTACACAGTATTCACCCAAGACAATACTCTTTAAAAAATTTGCTTTGACAAGAGCGGCGCTCGTAGTTCCGGGTAAAACATTATAAATAAAAAAATTTAGAGATGCTTCTCTATGGATGCTATTCGGATCTTTGATGTACTCAATTAGCTCACTTAAAAGTTCAGCACTATCAATTGGTTTTGGATCAAGATTTAATGTCTTTCTTTCTTTAATCTCATCTACATATTCACTATATAAGCTCATATACTTCACCATTTTCTTCGTCTATACACTCTAGATATTCGGTTGCTCCATTCTGAGCACGCATTAAGTGATTACAAGGTGTGGAAGAAGGCACGGCAGTTGTAAGTCTACCTGATCGAATTACTTGTAATAGTGCCATTTGAGCAGTTATATCTTGTATGGCAACTTTGTTGAGAGATAGGTAGGAATATGTTTTTTCACACTCAAGAGCTTCTGCATTGAGTATACACAATTGAGAATACAAAATTTTTTCTGACAATGTGAGTGGACGGTTTACCATTTCACGTGCGTGTTCATGTTTGGCTGCTAAGCCGGAATAAATCTCGTGGATCATTGTTGGCCTCCTTCATAAAAGCAGCAATTTGTACGAACGCTTTAGGGCGCACAGGTTACCATAGAGACTCATAATATTAAAGTAGCAAATAGGTCTACATATGCCTTGCATAAAAGGTATCAAGCTTGTTAAGTTTGCCCAATGAGAGACTTAGCTTCCCCAGCTTTGGATAAGATTCACCCGTATAAACCTAAATCCATCTCTGAGAGTACTGTTTCAAGCTTCACCGCGATGGGAGGTCTGTGTAATTTGGCTGCCAATGAAAATCCTATCGGAGCTAGCCCCCAGGTTCTAGAAACTTTGCAGCATAACTTAAAGAAAGTAATCAATCGCTACAGTATTTCCAATCAAGAGGATTTACGCACCGATTTAGCCAAATTTTATAATTTGGATCGAGATTGGATTCACCTGGGAGCTGGCATTGAAGAAATTTTGACTCATATCAGTCGAGCGTTCCTCGTAGACGATGATGTCGTTATATTGTCGGAGCAAACTTTCCCCTTGTATGCCGTTAATAATCAGCTTCAGAGCGCGATTCAGTATTTTGTAGAATTGAACGATTTGAGTTATAATCTAGACGGTTTTGCAGCGAAGATTGAGGAGGTTGCTGTACCTCCTAGAATGGTTTATTTGTGCAATCCAAACAATCCGACAGGAACTATATTTGATAGAGACTCTTTTGAGCGACTAATCCAAAAAATACCACGAGACTGCATAGTTGTATTGGATGAAGCTTATTATGAATATGTAAGAGATCCTGAGTTTCCTGATGGAGTTACTTACTTAGATCGTATTCCTCGCTTAATTGTTACTCGAACTTTCTCGAAAGCTTACGGTCTTGCAGGACTGCGGATTGGATACAGTATGCAGCATCCAGATTTAACTAAAATATTACAGAAACTAAAACCACTACATTCTATTAATAACTTAGCTGAAAATTGTGCCCGTGTGGCTCTGAATGATCAAGAGCATCTTAGAAAAGTACTACGATATTGCCACGGCGAGTTAAACTTCCTCGAGAGTCAATTGCAGCAAAAAGGTTTCTACGGAGTTGAAGTGTTGCGAAGTGAAGCGAACTTTCTGATTTGTAAATTGCCAATTGATTCTAGTGTTGTATCAGGTAGATTGATGCAAAATTATGGAATTTTTGTAGCTCCATTGGGCGGTTTTGGCTTAAATCAATGGATTCGAGTGAGTCCTGGTACTCGCGCGGAAAACAAGAAGTTTTTGGATGGACTAAAAACTATATTGGAGGATTTGTAGTGTTAGCTTATCTACAAGTTAATGAGCGATTATTACGTGGTGGTATAGAAGGTTTAAGTGATGAAATTCTGAAGCAACAATTCATGCTCTACAAGTCAGCGGTACAGAATTTGAATTCGACGCGAGCTCAATTAGAGGCAATGCGAGTCGATGGACGATCAGAAAACGTTTTATATCGTGATCGTGGCCCTGGAACTGCTGCGGAGTGGAATAAAGTCTTATTGTATGAATTATATTTCGACAACTTGGGCACAACGAAATCAAATAAGTTTGGCAGTTTAGGCTCTGCACTTAAAAAACAATGGGATTCTCTTGAGGAATTTAAGTTTGAGGTAGTTAGGTTATCAAAAAGTCAATATGCGCATTGGCTTCTCCTAGGCTATGAACCCTATTCAGATCAACTTTATTTGTGCCAGGTGGATATGCGTGGTTTGGGTTTGATGGTTCATCAGACGATTATTTTGTGTTTGAATTTGTCTGAGAGTAGTTATTGTAGAGACTTTGGGGCTCAGGGAAAAAACCATTACGTCGAAGCGCTTCTCGAAAATATAGATTGGGATATATGTCAGGTGAGATATGATAGAGCTCGTGAAGGCTTATTACCCTCTAGGCCATAAAATTATTTGAAAACTACCTGCGATCGAGTTGGAATTATATTGAACTTTGACAAAAGCAATCAGTTAAAGCCAATTGTGGTAAACACTTTTTGCGTGAATTTCTAGTTTGAAGGATTAAAGTGGTAGAATCAATGTTTTGTTCACTAGCTAAAAAACCTCGAGATAAGGATGTAAAACGAGATGTTTAAAGATTGTCCCAAAGATACAGTTACCGGTTTACCATTACTTTGCGACGCGACCATGGAAAAGATCCTTGAAATTTTTGAGAGTCAGCGTTCTCTGGGGATCATTTATTTAGACGTATACAACCTCACTAAAATTGAGAATGATTTTGGATCAGACATTTATGACTCCGTGCAGAGGGATTTAACGGAGGCTATTTTTTCTTTGCAAGGTAAATACCTTAGAAAGAAAGATTTAGTCATAAAGTGTCATAAATACGATGATTCTTTTCTGATCGTTCTTTCGAAAAAACGGAATATTGGTGGTACGCGTAAGAACGACTTAGAGACTATCACCCGCAGGATTCATGCCCATATCAACTCTGGGATTTTTTTTACGACTTATAAATGGCTAAAGTGTAAACCAAAGCTAAGAGTTGGCTATTCATTTGTGGTAAAAAACAATTTACTCAACCCACAGCGAATGGTTTATCGAGCTATTTCAGAAGCTAGAGTGATGAGCTCGTTTCATATATACAATACCGAGATTCGTTATAAGGAGTCTTTGCAACAAATCATTTTAGATGAGGAAATTAAGACGGTTTACCAGCCCATAGTTCATACGGAAACGGGTGAAATTTTTTCTTACGAGGCACTGAGTCGAGGTCCTGAGGGTAGTGAATTCTTTAATCCCCTTTTCTTATTTGAAATCGCCAAAGACAGTGAATTACTGTTTGAGTTAGACAACGTTTGTCGAAAGAAAGCCATTGATAACGCCGTGGCGTTAGATCCCAAGTTGAAATTGTTCATTAATGCCTTACCCACTACGATACATGAGGCCTCCTTTCGTGAGGTTTACTTGAAAGAATTTATGGAAAAATACGAACTTCGCCCTGAGAATCTGGTTTTTGAGATTACGGAAAGTTTAGCTATCCAGAATAATGAAACCTTCATGGCTGATATCCGGCGTTACACTGCAGATGGATATCAAATAGCAATTGATGATACTGGAACAGGATATTCGAGTTTTGAGACCATCTTAAAAATCAAACCTCATTACATAAAAATAGATATATCCATGATCCGTAATGTAGATACTGATCCACTGAAACAGACCATGATTGAAGCTTTGGTAAATATAGCTAA
>CAZRWM010000128.1:4624-5682 GCA_964603885.1 uncultured bacterium | reverse complement strand
CCCGCGATATCAATGAAAAAAACCGTCAACTCATGCATACTCTGTTCCATTTGATACCGGATTTTATTATCCATCCGATTGGATCGCATTTGTTGGAAAAGACCTTCGAGTCGATCTAACTCTCCCTCATCTATAGTTTCTGATGATTCTTTAACGGAAGAAATACGTTCTCCTGTCAGCTGAAAAATTAACTCCTCTTTTAATTCGGAGTTTGGCACCGAGCATTCTTCATGACCGAAAAAAGACAAAAATTGTTGATGGACTCTGAATGACTCAACTTGAAGAACTTTGAAGATACTTCTCCAATTACTCCAAAGTCCTGCCATTGCGAAATAATTAATCGATTTAGCAATCTCAGTATCACTGTCAGAGTCCAAAGATTGTTGCAATATAACTGAGCCTTGTTTCTCGTCTAATTGATGAAGAACATAACCGATATCACACATGAATTCTTGATTGGAATCTTTAAGACACCCGTACAAAAGATCTGATAATATTGCGCCATTCTGAGTCTCCTCTTGGACCTTGAAGCCTCGATAAGCACATATAATGAGCTCGACCAACTGATTGTTAAGTGCGTAGTTCAGCGTCTTTAAATCAGCGTGAAATGAATCAAGAGCCGCCACAGAGCCTGATGCCAGTAGGAGCTTTCGAACTCTGTGAACTAGTCCTTCAGATAGAGGTCCATAACGCAACTTTTGCATTTGAAATAAAATTCTCACCCATTCGGAATCTCCTATTTCAGTCATATTTTCCAAAAGCACAATATATATCTCAAGAAACTCTACGGAGTAAGAACTCTTGGTACTTAGCTTGTTTTTGGCGAAAGCTATCTGATCTAACTCCAAATCTGGTAACTGATGAAAAAGCTCCAATTGTTGGGTGGGCATTAAATTAGGTAATTGGTCAAAGACAAACTTTAAGCCTTTAGCGCTCCCATTTTTGACTAAAGAGCGCAGGATCTCACGAGCTAAAACGCCATCATCATCTAAATTGAAAACTATTTCATAAATAGGAATCAATATTTTGCAACATCGATCTGAAAAAACAAGCGGTGC
>CAZRWM010000128.1:0-4524 GCA_964603885.1 uncultured bacterium | reverse complement strand
AGTTGCAGAAAGTCCCTTACGACTATCTGGAGATTGACTGAGCTGTATTATGCGATCGTGAATTAATTTTCGTCTTTTATTCTTCAATTCAGGTTCGTTGTTCACAACCAAGAGAAGTGAATTTATTGCCTTAAGCAAAAATCCATCATGCCCTTTTTTTATTCCCTCAAGGGTGCTTAATACAAATCTTTGATCGGAGTTTTCTGAAGAGCGGCTAAGGCTTATCAACTTATCACATACCTTCAGGTAGGATGGCTGTGATTTTACGCCTGGCGTATAAATTTGAAACATAGCTTGATGAAGAGCTACGGACAACTCGCCGAGAGGGTCAGATAGGTGCCTCGAACGATTGTATAAATCTACAAATTGAGCTTCATCCTTAAATCCCTCTAAACATCGAAGAACCTGACATGCAAATAATTCGTCGTCTTCAATTTTAGAAAAATCTTGCCATAAATTTATTAGATGCTCAAAATCTTGGGCAATTGCAAGAGCCTCAATAGCTTGGGAGCGCACATCAAGTCGTGACTCCTCATAACCCGATTTACCACGTATAAATTGTAGTAAGCCTGAATCTAACCTCGCAATCGAACCCGCAGCCAGCAAAACTCGCATTTTCAAAAAGTCTGATTTTTCTTCTCGATAATAATTTTCCAACATACTTGCATAAACAACATTTGGATTAACTCTAATAAAGTCTAAAATCTTTGCCTTGACGTCGTCTGGAGAATTTTTGTATAGAGATTGCAGCTCAACATTAATATTTTCAACTTGAGAACTACTGAGTACCTTTAGTGCTGAGATGACTATACTTTTGTCTGAATGAAATAAATCTTTCTTAATTGCATCGTTCAAATCGATGCCACGCTGCTCAACCAGCTTGTGTATGGTTAAGATTGCGCGCTTTTTGTTCATTTAATTCCTCTAAGGCTCCTCTTTGGAAATGTTTCCTTAGCTGTTGGCCATACAGTATAATCTAAACCATGGATGAATTGTTCTTATTATACGCAGCCTGCTTGGTGGCTGGCTCCGCACTGTTCATTTACTACTATCCAATTTATACCATAGCAATGCTTGCTGCAACTTTAGGATTGAGCTGGCGTTGGTGGTCCTCATACCAATCGAAATTATCCTATCAAGAGGAAGAAAAGCGTCGTTTGGAATTAATTGGAAAACATCCAGATTTAGAATTGGTATATATACCCAATTTTGAAAAAAATATTCAGCAAAGGATTTTAATATTAAAGAAAGAGCTAAAGAAAAAGGATCAAACTCAAGTATTACTTATGCTTGAATCGATAGAAACAATGTTAGAGGAGCGGATTATTCCGAAGAAAAGTAATTTGCAAGAAACTCTTGATACATACATACACACCAATCATTTAGTCCTTAAGGATCAACTTAAAAACGAGCGGGATAAATTCGATAACAGTAATGATTCCGAGATGCGTACCGTAATCCAACAGACGATAAAAAACCTTGAAGAAAAACAACGACTTTTAGAGAATTCAAAGAAAGAGCTTATTTTTTTCTACAGTCAACTGAAGAATGTTCTTCAGCAATTAGAAAATATGAGTCTGAAATCCACTTTGCTGGAAGATGATAATCAACTTTTCCTCGACCTCAAACAAGATATCAATAATGCGTTTGATGGATTTTCAGATGCTAACTCTTTGTTAGACGATATTTCTAGATTGTAGGCTTATAGAGCTTTGAAAAACCTATCGTCAGCGCAAGAATCAAAATAACGGTTAGCCAATTTTGAATTAATTCTACTAATATCCATAGCGGTACCAAAATCGTTGCACTAACAAATCTAAGAGTACTATTGGACCGGATAAGTGAAGCTACAGGTGGTGAGTAATTGTAATACCACTGTACAATTGATTTACCCAACCTTGACCTCAATAACATTTTATCGCGGAACCAAATAAAATCCTGAACAAAAGGGTGCCCTAAAGTACCAAAGCTAGCGGTGGCAACAAAGCAACCTCCACCTCCACCACCACCTTGAGTATTAATAGTTGGTTGCGTAATAGTAGATACTGAAGCTTGTTTCTTTAGTCGTACAATCAGCTGCTCATCATCATCACCTTTGTTAACTATTAGTAAACTCTGGCTAGATTTTGGGGGAATAGTAATTGATTGGTCAATTTGTTCAATCGTTTTTTGAACAGCCATCCTAATAGAATCTCGATATAAAACTGTGTACTTACTACGATCCAAAGCGGCAAGCTTTAATAAAGCTGCATTTCCTTGACTACCAATTGCAAAGCGCTCCGATACTCTGCCTTCATTCAACAAATGAAATGTAAGAACTATTGGAACATCAAAAGGATTAGTGATAGTAAGAATCTTATCTAATCGACCGGAAATTGTAATAACCTCATTAACCTCAGTTTCAGAAAATAAACTAGTTTGAGTCGCAATAGTTTGAGTCTCAGGCTCGAGATTGACTACAGGGTCGGGAGGTTGAATTACCTCGGGTGGCTGGTTAGCCTCTTGTTCGGACTCTGCGCAATCGGTTGTAACAGAGATAGCGTCGCAGGGACTTAAATGAACCTGATCCACCCACAAATTAAGGGTAAATGGCTTCCCGCCACCGACATCATCTATACTCTCCTTCAAAATTCCCGTACGATTTTCAAATACCATAGCCAACGTAGTACTACGCGTGAAGTCAATCGTTTTGAAAGAAAAGGTATATTCTCTAAAAGCTAGCGGGTCACTTGCTGTAATTGATTTCTCTTCCCAAATAGTCTGATATTCTCCAAAGCCTTTGATCCCCGATGTGTCAAAAATTGCTTTACTAGAATCGGTAATATTTGGGTCAACATGTGGGCTAAAAAGTTCTTGACGAAAATTATAGTCCGAATTTCGTAAGTTATAATTGTTTTTCACTCTAGACTGAGAAAATGCAGCTTGAGAGTCATTAAACCTAACATTTGTTGTCTGTAAACCTTGAAACATTATTACATCGGTTGCAATTCGTTCATTTGCAGAGCTGCTAGCCACCTTGTAAGTAGTCGTTCCAAATCGCGGAGCCGAGTCATTTACCACTAACTTGCGACTCTTAATTGTAATCGGATTTTGATCTATCACACCATCGATTAAATCACCGGTATCATCGAATCGGTAATTTAAGTCCGAGATTGCTGCTCTTTTATTTTCTAATTTTACAAAACCTAATGAATATGTAGTTAAGTTGAGACTGACTTGAGAAAGAATATTCTGCTCAAACTCTTGAGCATCGGCCTCGTTCTCCTCTTCCTCTTGATCATCATTACCTGCGTTGGGCTCGGCTACTTCATCGACGTCCTCTCCGTCATCTGCTTCACCTTCTTCATTGGCTTCAGCCCCAGCATCATTACCGGCATCCACATCGTCATCACCAACACCAGCTAAAACATCTTTTACAACACGAACAAAATTCATCCCTTTACGAGTTCCCGTCGTTAAATTCGGATCAAGGTCAGCATAGATGGTATCTAAATCACTGAAATTAAAATTACGAATCTGAAAACTACTGTTGGGACTTGTTGACTCGCTGGCCTCATCAATAAACATAGCCGCACCCATATCGAAATAGTAATCTTCAAAGGTTCGATCATCGACACCGATGACATTCTTCAAAATTTGATTGATAGCGCAAATTTTGTCTACGGGAATAGCACCTGGCGATGTATCACAGGTCAAATCGGTGTCTATCAGTTTAATGTCTAAAGCGTCATTTACGTGAAAATTACGTACTTCACTCGCTAATAACTGCTGAATAAATTCATCACCTTTCCCTACCTGTAAAGATTCCAATTGCTCCCAAGCATAAAGTAGAGTGAGAAATCCAAGACCAGCAGCTACATCCTCTCTGCTTATGTGCTTCTCTAACGTGCTCAAGAAAGCAGCCTGTTGTGCATCTTCTCTATTTTCTCCAATTTGAAAACGTAATCCAGTGAGACCTGAATCTCGATAGAATAAACTCGGTAGCTCTGGTAAATAAAAGCTAGAAAAATTTAAAAAACTATTATGATGGAACAGTAGTCTTAGAACTGGGAAAACAGTATTTTGAACGGTAAGATCCAGTGCCGTACTGTTGGTAGAATCGCAGACCCCTTGATCAAAGTCAGTTACCGCACCGCATGTATTGAACACTGGCCTGTTGGTGCCAGACACAAAAATTCCTCTACCGACGCCCACTCTTCCGAGAGATAATTCCGCAGAGCCTCCTACTCGAGTTGATCTGAAGGCCAAAAAATAACCCAAAGCATCCTTTAACCAACCGTATTCGTCGAAAACAACGCCAGAACTTAATAAGTCACTATTTGAATATGGATTATGAGCTTGAAAATTCATTAACTCATGTAGGTATCGGGCAAAATTTTGATAAAAGAAAACCTCATTTCCATAAAGCTTTTTGGTTTTGATTGCATTGGCATCATCTACAAGGGGAGTGGCTTGAATCATTGTGGGATCCCAAAAGCCTAAATCAAGATAAATAATATTTCCAAAGTTACTAAGAGTATTGAT
>CAZRWM010000127.1:0-5881 GCA_964603885.1 uncultured bacterium | reverse complement strand
ACTTTCCCAAACTGACCCACCCGAGACTGCTTGAAGAATACTCGTTCCTGATTTAATTTGAGATAAAGCGAGATAACCAATATTAAAGGGAACCAGATCGGAAAAGAAACTAATAGTATTGCTAAATCCATGCATCTCTTGCACCTTTCAGAATACTCTGAATAGTGGGGTTCAAGTAGGAATTGCATGACATAATCTTCATATTTCTCAAAATCTGAATCATTCTTAAATAACATCGAGAGGTTAGTCATATCTTTAATTTGAATTGAAATCTGAGATTTTTGGATAATATTTTTTAGATTTTTTAGTTCAGTTTCAGTCAGAGAACATATTAAAACTTCGTCAGGCTCACAACGTTGTAACAGTTTTACAGCATTCCCTTCATCGAGCTCGAGCAACGGTGGTCTGTTACCCATAAAAGCAAACTTTAAGCTTTTTAACTTACAGAAGGATCTAAATGAATAAAAAAAAGATTGATTCCCTATGGTCAGAACCTTTTTTGCTCTGACTTCTCTGCTGGATATGAATAACTCAAAAATTGTATAAAACACAAAACTACAAAGTACAAAAAGTACTAAGAATGTTCTCGAAAAAAGATGATACTGTTGATAGAAAGCTAACATACTAGCCAAAGCTAACAAAATTAAATGAACGACAACTCCGTCACTGACTCTGCGACCTAATGTTTTTTTTGACCAACTTTTTGAAAAAATACCACGCCAATAAAACATTAATAGATACAGAGGTATAATCATAGCCAGAAATTTTGGATAACCAGTAAATTTTGATGGACCATCCAGATAGAAGACCAACCATTCTTGCCTCAGGTAAAAAGCAATTAAAAATGCAATCATTACAGTTAGTATGCGCGCTAGAATAAATAACATATGTGGAATCTTTCACCTGTTAATGAAGTATAATCGAATGGGCGATTAGGACAAGCATTGTTTTAATACTAAAATATGCCCGACTCCCTCATACAAAGAAGATTTGGAGTTATTTGATGTAGTTCTACATTTTCCGATGAGGAGTTTAACTGCCACTCACTTAAAATTTTCTCTAACGAATCCTCAGGTCTCATGGTGATATTGATTCGGGCCAACGGGTTTTCTACGAAAATAATTACACTTTTTCTATGATATTTTGCAAAATAAGATCCCCATCCAAATGCTGTCCCTCCGGCGAATCCAATACCTCTTCTAAGGTTTGTAAATTCTATACCTTCACTCAAAAGCGACTTTTTTGATTCAATTATTCTTGAGGAGTAGATAATGCTATAATTATCTGTAAATTGAACTGAAAGATGCGAGTTATACAAACAAAAAGTCTCTATACACCATGCGTTTCCCCCTCTTGGGTCTGGATTCCACATAGGTAAATCTACTGAAAAATTTGCAATCAAATCCGGACATGACTCAATACGAGGATTTAATTCAAGAACTAGTGGCTGTTGCACGAGCTTTATTAGTTTGAGTACAGGCTTCAACTCCATGCCTAAATTCTTACAGAGAGTAACGATTCATGAAAGATTCTATAAATTAGAGCCTCGGGGTAAGATTAAGAGGTCCTACCAAATCAAACTGAATAAAAGTCGCGATACCAACTTATAAAATTGCGAATCCCATCCTCTATCTTAGTTTTTGGATGGAATCCTAACTTTCTACGCGCTTTTTCTATATCCGCAGACGTCTTGGGTACGTCTCCTGGCTGTATGGGCATCAGTTTTTTACGAGCTTTAATACCTAGTTCCTGTTCAATACACTCGATGAAGTAACTCAACTTCTCCGCATGACTATTCCCAAGATTAAATACTTCAAATTGGTGTTCGATTTCTAAAGACGCCAATACACCTGCAACGATATCATCAATATAAGTAAAGTCACGGTACATTTCACCGTGGTTATATACCTCGATTTCAGTACCGGCTAATATCGCCTGAGTAAATAAAAACAAGGCCATATCAGGCCTTCCCAAAGGACCATAGACTGTAAAAAACCTTAGGCCGGTAGTTGGCAGTCCGTACAAATGAGAGTAAGTATGAGCCATCAATTCATTTGCCTTCTTACTAGCCGCGTATAGACTAATTGGATGATCTACATTTTGAGTCTCAGAAAAAGGATATTCCTTATTTTTTCCGTAAACTGAAGAAGAGCTCGCATAAACAAGATTCTCAATCTCATAATGCCGACAACATTCGAGGATGTTTAAAAATCCCTCCAGATTAGATTTTTGATATACAAATGGATTTTCAATACTATAACGAACACCTGCTTGAGCTGCTAAATTCAATACCTTCTGAGGGGATTCTGTTTCGAAAATAGACCTTAGAGCCTCCAAATCGCACAAATCCTGACGGTATAATTTAAAGTTCGAACTTGACTCTAAAAGTTCTATCCTGGCTAGCTTTAAATTGACATCATAATATTCATTTAAGGAATCTAAACCGATTACTTTAGCACCCAGTGACAGCAGCTTCTTACTACAGTGATAACCTATGAAACCTGCAGCTCCCGTAACCAGATATACTTTTCCGCTCACAGAGAACATTTCTACAGTCTCCAATGTAGAATATTTTTACCAAACGTCCCCAGGGGGAAGTATGATTTAACATCGATTAACACCATGCAAGTATTGTTTGTATTAGCGAGTCTATTTACAGAATCTACTGTTACAGAACCTTTGTGGGGAACAGCTAAAATTAGAGCTTCAACATTAATTTGCTCTTCAAGAACAAAAGCTCCGAACTGCTTTTCAATTTCATCTTTCTCCACATATGGATCTTTCGCAAAAACTCTACAGGAAAACTGTTTTAACTCCTCTATTAAATCTTTCACTTTACTATTGCGAGTATCTGGCACATCTTCCTTAAATGTAAGACCTGAAATTAACACATTAGCATCCTTGACTCGAGTACCCGCCTCAATCAATTTTTTTACTGTTTGCTCCGCAACATACTTTGGCATCGAATCGTTGATTCGTCGACCGGATGTTATTATTTCAGGGTGATATCCTAACTTCTCCGCTTTATGAGTAAGATAATATGGGTCTACACCGATACAATGACCACCCACTAAACCAGGACTCAACTTGATAAAGTTCCACTTAGTACCCGCTGCCTGAAGAACTTCGGTAGTATCGATATTCATTTTTTCAAAAACAATTGCTAATTCGTTTATAAGGGCAATATTGACGTCTCTTTGGACATTTTCAATCACTTTGGCGGCTTCTGCTACTTTGATACTGCCAGCTTCATAAACACCCGCTGTTACGACCTGACTATAAATCTGGCTAATTAAAGCTAGTGTATCTTTACCATCACCTGCTACGATTTTAAGAATTGACTCAAAAGACCGAGATTTATCTCCAGGATTGATCCTCTCAGGAGAATAACCTAGATGGAAATCAACTTTGTGAACATGCCCATAACTTTCTAGAATCGGTTGACAAACTTCCTCCGTAACTCCAGGGTAAACAGTAGATTCAAAAACGATTACTGCGCCTCTCTTTAGGTTCTGCGCGATGGTTTTGGTTGCACTTATCACAGGTTTCAAATTCGGCGTCTTCGCATCATCAATTGGAGTCGGCACCGCTACTATTATAAAATCACAGCAAGCAAGGGCTTCCGGGTCCGAAGTGAATAGCGAATTTGATTGCCTTACTCTTTCGTCTCCCACCTCGTTAGTGTCATCAATACCAGCCTTTAAATCGGCAACTTTCTTGTCAGACACATCAAAACCTATCATAGAAAAATGTTTTTCAAATGCTAGGAGAAGTGGAAGTCCTACATAACCAAGACCTACAACACCAATTTTATAACGCAACTCTAAAAAATCTTCAAATGTAAGATTAGAACCGTTCATAAACAAGCCTTAATTATCACATCCAAACGAACTTTAGAATATTAAGTACGGAGAGACGGGGATTCGAACCCCGGGTAGGTTGCCCTACACACGCTTTCCAAGCGTGCTCCTTAAGCCACTCGGACACCTCTCCCTAATTGACTTTTTCCCCAAGATAAAAGATGCCGCCGTTATCATCAGCAATTGATAAAAATAACAAACCCGCCTGGGGAATCGTAAAACTATCAGAATAATGAGCAAACTTCAAAGTCTTTTTTGAGGGTTCCAAAAATATTGAACGCTGCCCCAAATATACTTTCACTCCCAATGGCTTTTTAAGCTTGAGTTCTAGTTTGACTTCTTCTGCACGATTTTCTAATGCATTTTTAAGAAATTTAATCCTAACAGTTTTTATTTGATCGTATAGTTGCGACGAGGCCTCAAGTAGGGGCGGATCTTTGTCGGTTACCGGTAACAAAACTAGCTCTTGGCTTTGATTACCAATTAAATTTACCGCTTTACACGTGATAGTCGATGGGTAAAGATTTTTCCAAGTAACCACATCAAGAGGTAGGATAATGCTGTAATTTCCGTCGCCAGCAATTAAATCACCTGATATTTGGCGTCCCGCAAGTTTTTCATCAAGGTCCTCTATAGAACCATCATCTAATGGTTGGAAGTGAAAACTCTGCTTTCCATCAGTAAAAACTCTGCAAGTCAAATTATCAATAGGTCGTCCACCAGCCTCAGTAACTTTGAAGTCAAGTTTGAGTAAATCACCCGGATTCGCTAAAAATCCATTACCTTTTGAGTCCAAATTCAAAACAGAGTAAGACTCAATAATAGGATACTGTAAGTTACCGAGCACCTGATCACGCACCTCCAATTCATTAATTATTCCATCATTATCGTCATCGGTATCGCGCTCATCTTTTGAATCTTGTGAACCGTCATTGTCATCATCACGATCTATCGAATCATAGATCCCATCGTTATCGTCATCCCGATCATCTTGATCAGAAATCAAATCATTATCCCAATCAAAGCGACTATAAGATTTTTGCTGATGGTCACGACCGAAAACAATACCTTGATGATAAATTTCAACTTTTCCATCTGCATGAAATGTTTTTTGCCAGGAACCATATGTCCATCGAACTCCTCGCCCCCAGCCACCAGCCGTTTTAAGAATCCAAATTTTAGGTTTAGTCGAGATACGATGATCGTTTCCAACCCAATGAATCTCCAATTTTGTCTGCTGACTTTTTTTCACTAAAAAGGTACTACTAAACTCTAATTCTTGTTCAGAGTTACTTAGTCTTAATTTGTACAGATTTTCAGGTACGTCATGCCAATGTAATCCCTCTACACCAATCTTTTTGATTCGCTTGAAATGCCGTCCCTCAACTTCAACAACGAATGTCTCAAGTTCTAAAAAACTGTTGTCGTGACCGGGTATGTTAGACTTCAAAACGATACTTAGACTACCAGATCTGTTTTTTATCTCTGTAGAATAAGAATTCGTGAAAAGTGTTAACTGCGTAGTCAAAAAAAGAATCAGACAAGTTATTATGAGGTTATTCTTCGTCAAGATCTATTTGGATATCATCGAGGTTAAGCTCTTCGTCTAAATTGTCAGGGGATCCTGATTCCTCTAAATCTAAAGCTTCGTCATCAACGTCAATCGTTATGTCCTGACTGTCATCAAGATCAATTTGTATGTCATCAATATCCAAAACATCGTCTTCAGATCTAACCGCATTATCTAAATCGACATCTTCCGGTTGCTCCAAGTCCAATTGGTCAATATCTAGACTCGTCTCTGGCATTTGCTGAGCAACGTCATCCTCTAGTTCACTGGATAAATCTTTGAGAGATAAATCATCTTCATCTAAATCAGAAGTTTCTTCGTTGGGATGACCTTCTGAATATTCTTCCGCTTGATATTGGGAATCTGCGTATTCGCCTTCTGTGTATTCTGCTGTGGCATACTCGTCTTCTGAATATTCGCCTTCCACATACTCGGTCTGCGAATGCTCACC
>CAZRWM010000126.1:0-6053 GCA_964603885.1 uncultured bacterium | reverse complement strand
TTATCTTCCATCTTCAAGAACCCGAAATACCCGCGAGATTCTGGAATCGACCCGTTGATTTATCAAAATTTACCACTGCAGTGCCAGTTTGACCATTACGATTTTTAGCTACGATAATCTCGGCTTTACCTCGTTCTTCAATTAAATCGGGCTCATAATATTCAGGTCTATGAATAAACATAACCTGATCCGCATCTTGCTCAATCGCTCCAGATTCCCTCAAATCAGAAAGCATGGGACGTTTATCTTTTCGGTCATCAACCTTTCTGGAAAGTTGTGATAGACATATCACCGGAACTTGAAACTCACGAGCAATATTTTTAATACCCCTGGAAAGCTCAGCAACCCTTTCTTGCTCACTAGATTTCTTCTCAGTTGACAATACGAGCTGCAGATAATCGATAATAACCAGTTCCAATTTTTGTTTATCAGACTCTAATCTACGATTCATCCTTCGCAAATCATTACGGATATCGTATAACGTCATTGCGCTCTGGTCATTTATAAACATGGGGCTTGTAGATAACGCACTAAGAGCTCTATTAAGATCTCCGATTTCTTTAGCATTGAGTTTACCAACCTGCAGATTACGGCCATCAATTTTCCCTTGAGCTGAGAAAAATCTTGTCATTAGTTGCTCAGCAGGCATCTCCAATGAATACAGAGCTGTGGGTAATTTTTGTTCCACACAGACCGCACGCGCAAGATGTAATGCCAGAGCTGTTTTACCCATTGAAGGTCTAGCTCCAAGAATTATCATGTCACCGCGCTTAAAGCCGAGGGTTAGATTATCCAAATCAGTGAGTTTGGATACGACTCCTGGCATCGTTTCCTTGCTATCGTAAAATGCATTCGCAATCTCTTCGAAAGCATCTTCAGCAATCTTCTTAATATGACGAAATGTTCTCTCTTCGCTTACCTCCGCTATTTGCAGAATATTCGCTTCAGCTTGCTGGATAAAGATATCAACGTCTTCGGGTTCTTCAAAAGCTGCAGATCTTAGTCGGTTTACTGTATGAATCAGTTGGCGAAGTTTTGCCTTCTGTATCAAAATTTCTACATGAGTCCTGGGTTCCGCTGCCGGAACTACTGCGGCAACTTGATCAAGGTATCGCTCCCCACCCACATCTTTGTAGATTTTTGAGATTGAAAGCTTTTCGTTTAAGGTTACAAAGTCTATAGTTTGAGAATCCGAATCTAACTGCACCATTGCACCAAATATCTCTTGATGAATTTTTTTATAAAAATGCTCCGGTCGAAGATTGACCTGAATTTCAGTGAGTTTATCGGGCCAAGTAATGATCGAACTGAGCACTGTGAGCTCAGCAGAGTGATTATTTGGTGGGACATTTTGGAGGGACTCTTCCATACTAATTCAGAATTATACCAAAGCCTTCGCTTATAAAAATTAAAAAAGATCCACCAGAATCTAGGAATAAAGTCATTCCCCCCAGTGGATCTTTGATTTTCGTTAAATTAAAATTACTCAGCGGTTTCTTCACTTACTGTGGCTTCACTTTGGTCTTTGTCAGAGTCCACAGCTTCAACACTCGGCTCTGGCTGTGGCAGAGCGCCTCCCTCTGGAGTTATTTCCACAGCTAGAACACCAGAGATACCGGTCTCTAATCTGATCTTTACTTGCGTCTCTCCCAAAGTTTTAATAGCTGTTGGCAAATGCATCTGCTTGCGATCAATCGTAATATGATGCAATTCTGCCAGCGCGGAAACTATATCTTCTTTGGTTACTGAACCGAAAAGACGACCTTCTTCAGATGCTTTACGCTCAAAAGTTACTTTCAAGCGTGACATGCGCTCAGCAAGTTCCGAAGCCTCCGCCAAACGAATTGCTTTTCGCTCTTTTGCCTTCTGTATCTTTGCCGCTCGTTCATTCACACTTGCACTAGTTGCAATAACTGCGAGTTTTTTAGGCAAAAGATAATTCCTTGCGAAACCATCCTTAACCCTAACGACCTCATTAGCAATGCCTACATTGGGTACATCTTGCGTCAAAATCAATTCCATGATCAAGCTCCTCTATCATTTGCAACAAACTTTAAGTAGTCTGCTGCGGGGCGCTAAAATACGCCTTTCGAAAATTAAATAAACTGTCAAAAATTCCTAAAAACACGAGCACTGGCCCGTAAAACACACTCAAGCTGTATAAAATGACTCTCAAGGGTACCGAAATTTGGTATCTCATCATAAGAAAGGTCATGAAGGACAACCCAAATACAAAATAAATCAGCTGCACCGCAAAACTTAGACTAATTATCCACGTCGCATTATGTTCTTGAAGAATACTCTGCTGACTCCATACGGAAATCAAAAGAAAAACTAAAAGTAACCAACTTATTCCACCTGGGCATTTCCAAGTACTAAATCCTATTGGTGGGATTTCCATCAAGCGCATACGACGAGATATACTTTGCAATAAAAGCACTTCGAATATCAGACCAACAAACAAGAAAAATAACAAGAAAGGTGTCTGATATTTCAGCATTAATTCAAGACTTTCTCGGGTCTGAACCTGCGTTTCTTCGAGTTTAGTAGCTCTGTCAAGCTCCCGCTTTTTGTCCTCCAACTCGCTAACGCCTGTGGTTAAGCTCTTCCGCATCACCTCATACTCTTTGATCAGAGTAGCGCGCTCCTCCTTGGCAGATTCTATGAATCGCTTGCTGAAGTGATCAATAACCATCTCTCGGACCTTGGTAGCCTCTGCATTTAAATCAATGCCTTGAAAGTGGGCTACAGCTTGCATATTCAGCCAAGCTCCCACACCAATCACAAACACTCCAACGGTCAGAACCCACTTCACTGCAATTCGATAGTGGAAACCCAATCCCAAAACTGTAGAAGTCAAGGCGAAAGGTAAGTAAAACAACGAACCGAGTGGGCCCATCCATATACTTAGTAAAATTGCCACCGCCAAAATCCCCAAACATTGAACGCTCGGACCATTCATAAGACCTGTCAACGCCAATGGCAAAGGCAGCAAAAAAAGCCCAAATCCGCTAATGAGCGGAATTTGAGATGAGAGCGCCAAAACTACCGTCAAGGCGACCATCATAGCTGCTCGAGTTAAAGCTGTTTGCTTCATATTCCTACAAATACTTCTGAGGGCAATATGGTATGAGTGCCATAAATCTTGCGCGCTTGATCGCAGCAGTCAGCTTAATTTGCATATGCTTGGAGGTTCCGGTGTTACGCGCAGGAACAATTGCACCTTTATCGGTAATAAAGCGCTTAAGCAATGCTGTATCTTTGTAATCTATTTCAGAAATACCCTCTTTCTTAAAGTGGCAATATTTCTTCTTAGGTTCGAGACCAAGCTTTTGCTGTAGCAAGAGTTTTCTTTGTCTCTTCTTCTCTTTTTTCTTCTTTTTTCCATTGTCGTAATTCCTGGGCATATGGACCTCCGATCCGCGCGACCAAACCGACAAAATTTGGCCGGAATTTAATACTCTGTGTCTTATATATATAATTTAGAAGGGTATTTCGTCATCACTTATATCGTCAATGGCTGAAATGTTGACAGTCTCAGACTTAGTAGCTGTAGCACCCTCTGTTTTCATGGTGCTTTCACTGACTCCGCCGCGCTCATCGGCGACAGAAAGAAACTGTACCACGTTAGCGCTTACGGTATGTTTACTCCGATTGGCACCATCTTGAGCCTGCCACCGCTCTAAACGAAGTCGACCCTCAACAAGAACACGGCGTCCCTTCTTTAAATACTGGCCGCAGTTCTCAGCTTGCTTACGGAAGGTCGCAACGTCAATAAACATTGTTTCGTCCTTACCTTCACCCTCCGAACCACGACGGAAACTATCATTAACAGCTAAACCAAAATTACAGATAGCCATACCATCTGGCGTATACCTAAGTTCCGGATCTCTAGTTAGGTTTCCCATTAAAATAACCTTATTAAAAGCCGCCATCTGTTCTCCTTAAATGATAAGCCAATGTCTCTAAGCGTCAGTTTCAGAAATCTGTTCTGTCTGGAGCTGCTCTTCGGTGCGTTCACCTTTTACGATGGTAAGAAAACGCAACACTTCATTCTGAATTTTCAGGTAAGATTCTAGCTTGCTTACAGCCGAGGGTACGCTTTCGATATCTAAAATATAGTAAACACCCTCTTTAAGATCTTTGATTTCATATGCAAGACGACGCTTGCCCCAAAGCGATCTGTTTACGAGCTTTGCTCCTAATTTACCACCTAAATCAGCAAGCTTGTCGAATAAAATATTAATTTTACTTTCGTCCACATTTGGATCCGCAAGGACCATCATCTCATACTGTCGGATAGATTCCATTTTCTTCCCCCTGGTTCGAGTTGATAAAGAGAGTAGAGCACAACTAGTGGATATAAATTGCCCTACCCGAGAAAGACCGACAACTATAGTCCTGAGATAACGTAAAGTCAAGGTATTTTTAGATTCAAAATAGCTATCTAGAATACACTAACTGCATTTGATAGCCTTGGTATTTACGAATATTCAGAACCCCTTTGCCCAAAATCAAATATTGCCCTTTGATACCCAGTAGTCGATCCTCAATTTTTGGTATTTTATCTACATTATAAGATTTGACTTTAGTCGGATACTCGTCTACGGGATAACTTATCTCTGTTAGCTCTGCATCAAATCTCTGATTATGCCAATCTGTAGTAGCCTCATAAGCTATTAATCGTTTTTCCTCAAGTATTGATGACTGTTCCTCGGGGCTACCTTTCAACATTTTTTGCCAACTTGTCTTGTCTGAAAAAATACTTTTTAGCTCTACTTCTAGCAAGCCCGCTGTTTTGCGATCTTTTAGCATATAAATAGGTAATCCAGCAACAGCGCCTTGATCTACCCAGCGAGTTCCTTCGTTACCACTACGAGTGATACCCACTTTTACATGCGAGGACAATGATAAATAAACGAGATGAGGAATGAAGCAATGTTTCTTTGCGAATGACTCATCACGGCATGTACCTTCATCATAATGACACTTTTCCGGACTCAGTATACAAAAGTCGCATTGAGGTAGTTTTTGAGTGCATACAAAACAATAACCCTGCTTGAAGACTTTCCGCTCACCACAGTGTAAACACTTAGAAACACCATTGAACTCTATAGTCAGTGATTGCCCAATCAAAGAATTTAACTCTAGATTTACACCATCCAGTATTAAGTCATAATAAACTACGCCATCCGTAATTTTTGACTTCATCTTGTCACTAATAATGCCCTGTGTATGCATATAAGATTCCCCAAAGACAAGGCCGGAGGATAGTTCAGGTACATGCACTTGTCATCTATTATTGAAAATTAATCTTAGGACTTACAAAAACATTAAATAATTTTAGGACTTAAGACTTGCCACTTTTTTCAATATTCTTAATCTACGCCGAAAGTTACTAAAGCCTTTTCCAAAGGGTCGGGCTATGCCCCTAAAAATTGTATTTCTTACATATCTATTATACGCCAGCCTAGTTTTGCAATGCTCCCATGCTGAAATTTCTGACTTCTTTAGTGAACTCACAAATGTAGAAAATATTAAGGCTAGAATTAAAAATGAAATTGAAAAGCTAGAATTGAAAACTAATGTTGAGCTCTTTAACAGCGAGGTCATCGACGGAGTAGGACTAGGGATTCAATACAAATATCAACTTGAGCCGTCATACGAAGCAGGCTATTACACCCGAGCCGATGCGTGGAAGTTTAATTCTAAATTGGATCCGGGAGTTCTTGTCAGAGCTACTGGGCTGCCAATATCTCTTAGATTTGAATCCGGAGCAGAGATTTATTATGTTCGCCAATTCAAACGACAAATCGATGCAGCGACTGCAATACCCTTCTCACCAGAACGATTGCCCGTTACGGCACAGAAAGCTCTCAAGCATTTAGAGCCGGGAGACTTTGTTTCGATTCCTACCCACTTAAATTTAGTACTGAGCGCGGGTATTGCAAAGCAATTCAGAGAGGTCAACATAGGCGCTTCAACATATTTTATCCTCAGCGGTAAATTCATGGTTCACCTATTTCGTCTCGCAAATAATAAAATCCGTATGA
>CAZRWM010000125.1:0-6071 GCA_964603885.1 uncultured bacterium | reverse complement strand
TCAGTTTCTAGCACTGTCTTAAACTCCACCATCTGTGGCTCCAGGATTTTCTCCATACGTGGGTGGAGAGCTACATATACCACATGAAAATTCGCGAGCACAATTTGCCATAATAGCCATACCACATAAACAGCGAATCTCCACAATAGAGCCAAGCGTGACGGAATTGGCATAGTCGAATTGACCACGAGCATGTCACCTGTCCAAAACGTAACAATTAACGTACTTATTACGCCTAAAGTAAGGTGAAATGCATCAAAATTACCGGACAGTAGTATCCAGAAAGCAAATAGAATTATAAATGAAATAGTAAATCGCATAATGGACATAGCCTGTAGTCTTAAGTGGCACTTGCCACACCTAACACGACGCAAATATAGAGTTATGAAAGCACCCTGTCAAGAGAGAATTGTGACGCTTAGGACATAGTAATCCATCAATGGTAAAGGCCATACATTATGGTCGCAAAACAAGCAAATAAGGTTTTATTAGGCTAAGTTTTTTAGAAACCTTTCTAAGCTATCCTTATTCATACTAGTATGTATCTTACCATTGTGAAAAATACACGGACCTAGCCTACATGCACCCAAGCATTTAACATACTCCAAATGTAAACCCGATCCCTCAAGCCGTTCTAGACTCTGTTCAAGAACCTTAATAATTTCCGCAGCGCCCTTACCAATACAAGGCAAATGATTACAAACTAATAATTGACCATCACTTTGCTGTTCTCTGGAATACTCTTCATATAGTTGATAAGCTAAAATTGGTGATTGGGAGGTTGCTTTTGCCACTTCTCGTATATCGTCGGTTGTTAAAGACTCTTTGTAGGATTCAATCAGTGCAAAAATTCTTTTGATGTCCGCACGATCATCATCTGGCAACTCATTAATAAATTCTTGGATAAAGTTTGGGGCTAGAGTCATGACTTTTACCTTGTGTAAATATATACTAACACCAGAAATTAATTGGGAGGCAAAATGATTCTGAGTGGCGATGAAATCCAAGCAGAACTTGGGAAAAATATTTTTCTTGAGCCCTTTCATGCGGATCAGCTCAATCCAAACTCTTATAATCTAAAACTTCATAATGAACTACTAGTTTACGACAGCTTTCCTCTTGATATGAAAAAGCCTAACTCGGTTACCCAACTGGAAATACCCCCAGATGGACTCTTGCTAGAGCCAGGAACGCTATATCTAGGCAGAACACACGAAAAAACCGTTACACGTGGGTTCGTACCGATGCTAGAAGGCCGCTCGTCAGTGGGTCGTCTTGGTATGTTCGTCCATGTAAGCGCCGGTTTTGGAGATGTTGGATTCGACGGATATTGGACTCTCGAAATTTTAGTAACGCATCCTCTTAGGATTTATCCCTTCGTAGAGATTTGCCAAATTTTTTACCACTCCATTAAGGGACAAACGTCTAAAGAATATCAATCTAAGTACCAAGGCAATCAAGGAATTCAGGCCAGCATGATGTTTAAGGATTTTGAGGGCTGACAGATTCATTCGCCATCGTTGATTCTTCTAAACCCATGTTTTGAATAAACCCTACGGCCGGTAAATCTATTGTGAACTCCGCACCCTTCCTCACGCGAGGATTAAAATCTAGCTTACCACCATGCGATTTAATTATCTGATCCGCAACGGTAAGGCCCGTCCCGAGATGATTGATTTTAGCGCTCGCAAATGACTCAAATAGCTTGTCCTTTAAGTAGTCCGGGACCCCTACACCCGTATCTTTGACGGTAATTCTGTGGAAACCTTCACGCTCACCCGTGGTCACCACAACGCGCACGTCTCCCCCTTCTAATGTTGCCTCCGCTGCGTTCGTAAGTAGATTAATTAGCACTTTCTCAATCTGAAGGACGTGTCCGCGGATGTATAGTGACGATACCCCGCTATACCTTACTTTTAATTCCATCGGGCTGGAGTAGGCCATCTTGTGTATTGCGGCTTCAACAGCCCTATCAAGTTCGAACTCTGTTGGTGCGACACCGCAATCCTGAGAACAAAAAAGCAGCTCCTGTATTAACGCAGAGAGCCGCTCAGTTTCCATCATTACCATATTCAGAATGTTTTGATCCTTCTCGTTAAAAGTGTCGCCAGGGTCCTTCTTCATCAACTCCACGCACGTTTGAATGGTAGTTATGGGGTTGCGTAAATTGTTCGCTAAACACCCAATCATCGAGGGTTCAGAACTCTGCGATCCGAGTAAATCATCATTCTTCGATTTCATATTCCTTTAACTTTCGCCAAAGCGTGTTACGACCTATACCCAAGGCCTTGGCGGTAGTTGCCCTATTCCCGCCAAAAGCTTGTAAGGTCTCCAATATTTTCATTCTCTCCATCTCGCGTAACGTCATGACACCCTGGAATCCAACTTGACCATGGTTACTACGCTTAGGGTTTCTAACAGAGTCTGGCACATTTTGCTCCTGAATGTACTCATCGTTGCAATAAAGAACACATCTTTCAATAACATTTTTAAGTTCACGCACATTACCTGGCCAATCGTAATTGTTTAATAATTCATAGGCGGTTCTGGTAAAACCTTTGATCTCCTTACCATTCTGAAGATTAAATCCCCGCAGAAAATAACCCATTAAAACCGGTATATCATCAACCCTTTCCCTCAGTGGTTCCAATTTGAGATGGACCATATTGACTCGGTGATAAAGCTCGGACTTAAACTCCCCAAGCTCGATCATTTCTTCAAGATCTTTCCTGGTACTGCAGAGAAATCTAAGATTGAGATCTTTTTCATCGAGTGATCCACGGATCCTGAATTTGCCCGTCTCTAATATATTTAGAAGCTTAGCCTGTAGTCGCAGTGACAACCCGCCAATCTCATCTAAAAATATCGTACCACCGTCCGCAGCCAATAATAGGCCACCATCAGAAGCAAAAAGATCTTGCTCCAACTCGGCCTCCTCACTCGCGTCACAGCTAACTCTGACGAAGGGCGCCGATTCTCCGCACGCTTTCCTGTGGATTTCTCTCGCGACTGACTCTTTCCCCGTACCCGTATCACCGGATAAAAGTAGCGACCTGGGAAGTTTGGGAGCCATTCGGATTAAATCTTTCACTCGTTTAATTGTATACGAACGCCCGACAAAGTCATTAAAGTCGTGGGCGGTACCGGTAGACTCCTGCGTATTGAGTACGCGACCGGGCTGGCTTTCTAATGCCTCATTGCAGCGGGCGATAAAAGTGGGCGGGGTGAATGGCTTGTTAATAAAATCATTTGCTCCATCTTTTAATGCCTGCACAGCAATTGACACATCGGCATAAGCGGACATTAGAACCACCCTGGTGTCGGGAAATTCTTTTCGGATGCGATGCAGCAACCATAGTCCATCCTTCCCATGAAGCCTGTACTCACTAACAACCATGTCATATATACCTTTTTCTAGATACGTTAAAGCCTCCTCCGCCGTCTTGCATTCAGCGACGTCACAGTCATTCTTTTCTAGAAACATTCCTAATGAGGAACGCAAGGAATTGTCTTCTTCAACTAATAACACTTTGCTTTTCTGGTTCATGTTAGCCTTCCTGTCCATTTTAGTTCTTTTTCAACCACTTAGATTGATTCTAAACATTTTAATTCATCTTATCAACCCTTTTTCGGAATTTATAACCTTATTTTGAACTATTTTAATTCTTTATTGAACACTATATCGATATTTTAGAATTATTCTAATATTTAATAAGAATCAAGATGTTCCTTTCTGGTTGCTCGTAAGATTAGCAATCCTGAGGTATAATTCGACTCCCAGGGAGCAATAAATGGATGACCCCAACGCACATATAGACATACCACAAGCTATTAATAGACTTGACGAAGCCTCTATTACTTGCCCTCAACAAAGGTTGAAAGTCTTGTGCCCTTTCCCGCCCAGCGCAGCAATATGCGAGACGACTCAATGCTTCACTTTTTTTGATCGTTCATGGCTTCAAGCAACAGTAGAAGAATTTAAACGTCATAAGTGGACAGCCGTTAAAAATTACAAAAGAGTCGGATTAACTCACTTAAGACATCCGGATTATGGTGATATTTTTTTTGCTTTACTACCGTGGGGAGCCCCGGCTGCCACTTGTAGGATGGAGGAATTACACGCTATTGGTTTACGAAAATTCTTGGTTATGGGACTGGGCGCGCGCTTACAAACTGATCATCCGCCTGGATCACTATTTTTGATTGATCAAGCAGTTAAAGATGAAGGAACTAGCCTACATTATTCAGAACGATCAATTTTTGCACACGCAAGCTTCAAGTACTCGAATCAAATTCGTAATCTACTAAGCAACTATGAGATTAATTTTACAGAAGGTCTATCTTGGACCACTGATGCCCCCTACAGAGAAACATTGGAGAAGTTTCGGTATTGGCAAAAAAAGGTTTGCCTAGTAGTAGAGATGGAAATAGCTGCGCTGTTTAGTTTTGGGAAATTTTATAAAATCGAAGTCGGCGCGCTAATTATCGGAGCCGACCAACTAACAGCCAACGGTTGGATTGACTGTTTTGATAGCCCCCAAATTGCACGATCAAAGGAACAACTCAGCTCATTTCTTCGTAAACAACTTACTACCAGTATGTGAGTTCGGCGTTCAAAATTAGCCTGTAAATTTGCTAAACTAAAGCTGGAGAGGTACTACACATACGGAAAGGCAAATATGGATAATGCAAGCATTCAGAATTTTAGAGCAGTACTCAATCAGAAAAAGACGTTTTTTCTCACATCTCACATCGATCCAGACGGAGACGGCATTGGAGGCATGCTAGCCCTGTATCATGCACTAAGCACTTTAGGGAAAGACGCCAGGATGATCTTAAGTGGTTCCGTAGGTCAGAAATACCTTTTTCTACCCGGTGCAGACCTAATAACGACTGGAATACCAAATGACCTACCAAAAGATAAGAATACGGTACTGCTAACTGTGGATGCACCTAATTTAGCCAGACTAGGCTTTGAAAGCGAGGCACTAGATAACTTGAATCCTTATGTAATTAATTTGGACCATCATACAAGTAATGAAAATTTCGGAGACTTAATACTTATTGATACCAAAGCTTCGGCAAGCTGTGAAATGGTGTTTTATTTATTGGATAAGCTGAGTATAAGCTGGACCCCTGAAATGGCAACGGCTTGCTACGCTGGCATTCTTACCGATACCGGTCGTTTTAGATTTAGTAATACTAGACCCGAAACTTTTTCAGCCGCTAGTAAACTGCTAGCGGCGGGCGCGGCCCACGAGCAAATAGTTCGTTTACTATTTGAGGAAAAGTCGTATGGAAGATTACAACTAGAAGCCCTCGTCCTGAATAGCATGGAAAAACGAGGCCCTCTAGCCTGGATGCACTGTACTCAGTCTATGGTCGAACAAACCAACTGCGATGATACTGAAAATTTGGTTAACAGACTCACGGAAATCCAAGACGTAGAGATTGCCGTGCTATTTCGAGAATTTAAAGACGATTTAACAAAAGTATCGTTTCGTGCCGTGAATTCCATCGATGTGAATGCAATTGCCAATAGATTTGGCGGAGGCGGACATGCGAAGGCTGCCGGAGCAAAACTTCCATACGATTTAGACAAAAGTACTGAGAAAGTACTTCAAGCCTGTATTGATGCGCTTAACTAGGAGAAAAAATGAGCAAAAAATATACACTTTATCAGTTTCCCGAATGTCCGTTTTGTCAGCTGGTACTCAATGAGATTGATAAACTAGAACTGGATATACCAAACAAAAATACGCGCTTGGACCCTCAAGCAAAAGATGAACTTATAAGTTTGACGGGAAAAACGCAGGTCCCTTGCCTAGTAATTGACGGAGAACCCTTGCTCGAATCTAGCGATATCGTCAACTATTTACGGAAGGAGTATTCACGATGAAGGAGGCAATTCTTGCGGCCCTCTCAGAAGTCACCCACCCTGACCTCAAAGGCGATTTGGTAACCTTAGGGATGATTAAAGCAATCGATCTTAAATCGGACCCAGTCAGAATCACCGTCGAACTAACAATGCCTTCTTCCACACTGAAACAGAAAATCAAAGATGATTGTGC
>CAZRWM010000124.1:0-6222 GCA_964603885.1 uncultured bacterium | reverse complement strand
GCTTTGCTGATTTTATTAGGTTTTACTCTATTTATATCATCGTCAGAGACTTTTGATTGGAATAAAATTAAAAACTCTGCCAATAAGATTTTAAAAAGTAGCGGAATTGCAGCTATTATTAGAAAAGCTGCACCTGAAATTAACTCTTTTATTAATAAGATCACATTAAATCAGGGAGTTAAGACGAGAGAAACGACCAAAGTAGTTCCTCTGTTTAGTGTTGGAAACCGGACGGCAGCTGGAGGTGTCCAAGTGTCTGGTCCAGCAGAACTCTTGAAGCAGGTAAGAGCTGCATTTCAAATTGACGGAAATTTCAATCGTGGAAAATTACGTGTTAGAGTATTTGTTCCTAGTACCTCATCAACAAAATTAGTACGCGTGCACGGCGTGGGAGTGAGTGCTTTGGTGGATTATCATGTTCGATAGCGAAGCGGTAAAATTTTTCAAAAAAAGATTTGATAGCAGTTTAGGTAGTCATCCGTGGGAAAAGCTCCAAGAGCAGTTTTTGTGTCACTTTTTGTCGTCTAACAGTAAATTGGTGTTGAAATCAAGAGGGCAATTTGTAGATCAAATGTTGGACCAAATGGTAGTACCCGAATTAAGGTTAATTAGCCGATTTACAGAAAACTGTAAACCTTCCAAAATGCTCATTATAGGCGATGAATTAGGTCTTATTCAGCATGAGATTCCTGATGCTAATTTTGCGTTTTATTCAGCGGAAGCGCTTCAGCATGCTCAGCAGAGAAGTGCTTCAGGGAAATGTAGCCTTCTGTTAGAACTTGTAGAGCAAAGTGGTGTTTATCAGAAAATTTTTCTTTTAAGTCTGATGCCACAGTTGAAGGAATGGAAAAAAGTTCAACAATTGGGTCAGATAATGAAAACGGTATTTGAAAGCTTAGATTCGAAAGGTGCCTTGTACTTACAAGACCGCGCAATTTATCAAGATGATTTTCTCATTCATTTAGTATCTATGGATGCTGAAATTACGTCGATTGAAAAATATGGTCCTCAGGATTTTTTACTACAAGCTATTCCTTAGTCTTTTTTTAGCCAGCAATTTATTTGCTCAGGAAAGTGTTTTATTACGTTATAAGCCTCGTTTACAGGAGGCTGTTTACGCTTACTACTCAAATTCACAAACTCTTTTCACTAATGATTCATATCAAAAGAATGTCGAGAGTAACTCGCAAGCCTACCTAGGCTTACGAACCATGAAAACTTTAGAAAACGGACATCTTGTTCAAAGAGTCGGAGTTCATGCAGGCAACGTTATGATGAATGGGCAAGTTTTTGCCCATCCTAGTTTGGGTAAATACCTTGAGTATGTTCTAGCGCCTTGGGGGGCTATACCCAAGGCTATTGGCAATAGTATGCAATTTAAAGTTCGTAATTTAGAGATGAGTTTTCCTAAAGAGCCTGTTTCAGTCGGTAGTACTTGGACAGTTACCGTACCTGCTTCAACTACTTTTCCTGTAAAAACAGAAATTAATTACCAAGTGAATAGTATTTTAGGTGGACTGGTTATACTTGATGCAAAGCTTGATATTACGGAACAGAAGGTAGTTCGTAATATGAATTTTACACTTAAGGGTTCAGCTCAAATA
Source organism: uncultured bacterium (assembly GCA_964603885.1). Lineage (GTDB taxonomy): Bacteria > Muiribacteriota > UBA6191 > UBA6191 > UBA6191 > JAYZAC01. Next base: position 4,618 of record CAZRWM010000124.1, on the reverse strand, counting down.
ATTTTTAACTCAGACGAAGGTTTAATGGTACGTAATGAATCTAATCAGTTTATCGAGATCAGGCGTATAGGTACTGGGTTAGAACGGAGTACTAAGATGAATGTTAATTCAATTTTAGAGCTGCAATTTTAATCAAACTCTCATTGGTAATTTTTCTCAGTGCAACTTTTCTCTATTCATCACGTAGTACTAGTGCGTGTATCTTTGGTGCACGATTTTTGCTGTACAAGAGAGGCGAGCATGAAGCGATACTTGACAATTTTGGTTGGCGTAATGGGTTTACTTTGGAGCCCTTACTCATTAGAAGCAGAAGATTACATTACGCAGAGTCAGCTTGAGCAGTCTACCGTGGTGGATTTACCAGGGCGTATCGGAGCTGACTATCTCCGCGAACGCGACGCGGAGAACATGACGGCGAATGCAATAAGCAGAGTGTCTAATTTGTTAAGTAATTACACTAGCATTACCCTAGGCACAGTTGGCGGGATAGCAACTTTAGGCTTTTTAGGAGTAATTTCAGCTCCTGTTGCAGTCGTAGGTGCAGCCCTTGTGGGCGGCTTGGCGATAATTGGGGCTAGTACTAATCAGAGAGTTCCGATGGGCTTGGCTCAGCCAAACTATGGACACATGGGCTATGGACGCGCCCCAGTTTACGGTGTGCAACCTAATCAAACCGGTATAGCGAGTAGTATTTTCGGTTGGAGCAACCCGAATCGTAATAGTCGCTACAACATTGGTAGTTTAGGTATAAGTTCTTCTCTTCGCGGTCCTGTGAGGGTTAACATGCAAGCCCCACATGTTCTGAATACGGCGCATAGAGGTTTCAATTTTGATTATTATGATAGCGGCTATCAAAACATGCCTGTAAACCCTATAACGGGGCAACTAGGAATGGCAATCTCGCCCGTTGCTGGAACCGCGGGAGTACCTTATGCACCCAGTTCTTCGATTGAGGTAGAAGAAGACCAACGCCAATCTCCGAGTGCACCTTTTAGTCATGGATACGGAACCTCATGGAATCAGACCTATTTTCCGGGACACATTCCTCGCATGCCACAGACTCACTATGATCGTCGGTCTGGTAATACGTTTAATAATTTTTTCAATAGAGTGGACAGGCCCGGAGTTCTCTCTGGAGATCGGGGTACTAGGACTGATCGGCGTGGCCATCGACATTTTTGGGCGGGTCCATCACCTTACAGCTATAACTGGGCTAATACTCGTAATGCACCTGGTACATATCTAAGTCAGAGTTGGGAATATCAGCAAGCTGGTCAATGGCGTCAGGGTTCTCCTCAGGGACGAGTCAATCCTGTGTGGGGTTATGGGGCAAACGCTAACGGAGGGCAGTCTAATAACGCTGCTCCTACGACTCAATACATAACTCAAAGTGGTTCCTCAGGAGTTTTACCAAACAATCCAATGAATTTTAGATTTCAAAAACCATCTCAAAATTACGAAGTAGGCTTAAATTTTAACTATCCTATGGGTAATGCTTATAGCAACCCAGCGGTCCCGGGTAATTATAATGCTAACTTCACTATTACCAATCAACAAATAAATCAGGGTTACCAGCCAAACTTTCAAAATGTAGATGCAAGTTTTCAGTATGGTTTGGGCGCTCAGCATCAAGTTGGTAATTATCCCTATCAGTCCGGTAATACCCCGCCCCAAATCCAGAATAATTGGATGGGACAGGCTCCCGTGTCAAATGGGATGCGCGCACCCAGCGATCCGATTCGGCCTACGGTACCGCGAATAAATGCGAACTTAAATCCTGAACTGGTTCAACAGGCAGTAGAAACGAGTGAAGCATCTCAGAGAAACATAATAAATAACCAGACACAAGCGCTCGGTGCGGCAATGTCACCTGACTCAAGTGGCCGAGATTTCTTGAAATTGACAGAACTTGAGGAAGAAAGACAAGATATATATGCTGAGCTCCTTAATGCTGTTAAAGTCGGAGATGATACTAAGCAAAAGCTTCTTTTCGACAAGTATCAAGCATTGGGACAGGAAATTCAGAACTTAAGATAATTTTGGTGTTATGTTCTCACTGTTGTTTATCTTCACATTAGAACAGCAGAATGTATTCTTTATGATGTGCCGCTTGTAAATTCTTTGATATTTGCCTAGAATCCTTTCGGCTTAAGAGAGGTAGTTGGCGTTATGAGAAAAACCAAAATCGTTGCGACTGTTGGTCCCGCATGTTCAGAACCCGAAATGCTGAAAGATTTAATTCTTAAGGGAGTTAATGTTTTCAGGTTAAATATGTCCCATGCTGAACATGAAAAAGTTAGAGTACGTATTGATGATATTCGGAGAATAGCCAGGGATTTAAAGCGCCATGTTGCTATACTCATGGATATTCAAGGTCCCAAAATCCGAACAGGTATCTTTGAAGACGGTGAAATTGAGTTGGAAAGTGGACAAACTTTTGTATTTGATCAGCTTGAAGATGAGGGAAATAGAGAACGCGTCTACACCACCTACAAAACAATGTATCAGGATGTCCATGAAGGTGACCAAATTCTATTGGATGATGGCAAGATGGAGGTTTTGGTCACAGCAATCGAAGGGACTAAGGTAGTCACGGAAGTGGTTACTGGAGGAACTCTAAAAAATAAGAAAGGTATGAATCTGCCAGGTGTCAAAATTGGTTTACCACCTTTGACTAAAAAGGATATGGAAGATGTTGCATTCGGCTGTGAATTAGATATTGATTTCATGGCTATAAGCTTCGTTCAGCGAGCTGCAGATGTTGATCTTCTTAGAAATATTCTACGGAAAAATAAAAGAGATGATATCCAGATCATTTCCAAAATTGAAAAGCCAGTTGCGGTTCAGGATATTGAGAAGATTATTGCCTCTTCGGATGGCATAATGATTGCCAGGGGTGATCTTGGTGTTGAACTTTCTCCTGAAAAAGTTCCAATGGTTCAGAAACGTATTTGTGAGTTGTGCAATAAGATGGGTAGACCTGTAATTACTGCCACCCAGATGTTGGATAGTATGGAAAGGAATCCTAAACCTACGCGAGCCGAGGCTTCTGATGTGGCAAATGCTATTTTAGATGGCACTGATGCGGTCATGTTGAGCGGTGAAACGGCCACTGGTAAATATCCAATCCGGGCTGTGGAAATGATGCGAAAAATTATATTAGAAACTGAGCGTGAAATGGGCTACAGGATAAGACATTGGACCTTTTTTGAATTTCCTGAAGAAGCAAACATCAATGAAGCTATTTCTTATTCGGCCTGTCAAATATCAAAAGCTATTTCGGCTCAGTTAATCTGCTGCTTCACCTCTGAGGGTAAGCAGCCTCGTAGAATATCGAAATTCCGACCGGAGCAGCCTGTCGTAGGTGTAACCTACGAGGATCGAGTTGCAAACCGGATCAGCTTGTATTGGGGGGTGGTTGCTATCACGGTTGAAGGCGCTGATATTCTTGATGATGAGATTATTGCTGCTGAGCAAGAGTTAATTAGTCGACAGTGGGCTGTTGAGGGTGATAAAGTTGTCATTACCTCTGGTATTCCGATTCATATTTCCGGCAGTACAAACGTTGTTAAAGTGCACAAAATGTCGGATTTAAGTGGCTTAGAAAAAAGTTATCGGGTAGGTCAGTAGATTTATTTTTGATAAGTTTGTCTTTCGCATCGAAATTCCTTGCAGTCTGACTAAAAACCGCTATAATGCTGGTCCTCTGAGTTAGCCATATCATCCATTGGATGAAGTATGCCAATGCACTTCTTTTGGAATTTTTGTTGTGAATAGTTGTGAGTAGAAGTTGGTGGTTTTCAGAGCAGTAAGTTGTAACTGCTTATACTCGATTTGACATAACTGATGCGGTTTCGAACCCAAGGAGATAGGAAATGCAGAAAGATATCCATCCTAAGACATACATGGCTAAGTTTCGTTGTGCTTGTGGTAATGAGTTTGAGGCCATTTCGTGCATGGAAGTAGTTAGTTTAGATATTTGTAGCGCATGTCATCCATTTTATACCGGTAAACAAAAGATGATTGATCTTGCTGGTAGAGTAGATCGTTTTAACAAACGGTACGCTAACGTCAAAAAGTGATTTAAATTAATGCGGGCTTCGGAACAAAGTTCTGAGGCCCTTTTTTCGTATGTAGCTATAGTTTTAAGTCATTATTTGACACATTGCTAGAGCGGCATTATAGTTCAGCCATGAACGTTAAGTTAACAGGTATTATCCTCGTCGTTACGATTCTATTTTTTCTGGTTGTAGGTATGGATATTTTCATAAACCAGAGTCGTTCTTTGAAAAAATTCGATTTTCAGGAGCCCCCTGATTCCGTTAAGTCAAAAATAAATAACGAACAGCAGAGGAGTAGACGACTTTCCTTACCTGCTCCATTACCTATTAGTAACTCTCTTGCTGAGCAGCGCTACGTTGCAGCCCTAGACTATCTACGAAGACGTGAAATAGATCGCAATGAAAGAAGTCAAAAAAAAGAAAGAGTAAGGGTTTTTATGAAAAGCCCAGCTGGGGAATCGCTTCTACTAGGTTTAAATCTTCTATCTGAAGGTCAGCAGGAAAAAGCTAGGTTACATATTTCCGGTGCGCTGGGTATGCATGAAAATTATGAATTT
>CAZRWM010000123.1:0-6453 GCA_964603885.1 uncultured bacterium | reverse complement strand
AGCAAAACGGACCTCGCAGGAGAGGTCCGTCTGAAACTTTAACGTAAGCTAAATACTGCTATTACTACTTCTTCTTCCGTCGCTGGTGGCGAGTTCGCTTAAGTAGCTTGCGATGTTTGTGCTTTCGAATCTTTTTCCGTCTTTTCTTGACAACATTTGCCATAAAATCTGCTTTCTATAGTTAATACACTTACGTTTGAAGTGCGCAACGTTACCGGCTCAAATTATTTTTGTCAAGTATCAATTTTTAAAGTTACTCCTAGCAAGACCGAAATTCTTATCTTCAAGCACTTGCTTGGCAAACCACACTTGACAATTAAAATAAGATTATTAGGCTTACAGCCTATGACTATCAATAAGATCATTTACAACATAATATTGCTGATTTTCTTCGCTGGATTTTGCTCCACTGATTTACGAGCCTTCAATTATGGTAATCACCCATCTGAGAGTCAGACCCGTTTTAGCCTTTATGCCACTGAAGCTTCGAGCGTAAGTGTTCGAGTATACGAAAATGAAGGTTTCACGGATTATTCAATGCAGAAGGTTGATAAAAATGATTCTCAGTTATCTAGTGAATTAGTCAAGGATAGTTGGGAGTACGTGCATCCTGAAGACTTAACTGGTAAAAGCTATCATTACATTATAAAAAATGAAAACCATATACCTTCTCAACTTATCGATTATCAAACTGTAGAAGTCGGTACAATAGGCGTCGATCTATTTTTATTTGATAGAGATAAAGGCTACCTTGTTGATACCTCATCTAAAGGGTTTTTGGTGTCAAAAGTTGATAATCAAGACGTCGAACTCTCTGGGAAAATTATTAAAAAAATTGTAGGGGTAAAGAATACCGTCTTTAAAATAAAGGCAGGATATCAAATCGAGGACTATTTTCTTCAACTTAGTACGGAAGGCGAATTTCCAAAGCGTATTGAAAATTATCCCACTGCTGAGCCTTATTGCCTTGATCTGCTAAATAATAACGCTTGCGTTATTAGACCCAAACCAAGTCGGAAAGTAAAGAGGATAGGCTTTAAGAGGGGTCACACAATTCACGAGGTACATCTCAAAGATCTTACCTTTCTGTTGGATGATATTCCCGCTGAGATAAGAGGGACTTACAAAGCAATCAGTCATCCGCAAACCCTCAAAGTCCTCGAGTCTATGCAGGTCAGTACACTAGAGTTTCTACCGTTACACAGTTTTGACCGATCGGCTGCGCCTCCAGGGCATATAAATTATTGGGGATATATGACTCGGGGTTTTTTTGCTCTTCATAGGGCTTATGCCAGCGATCCAAGTCGAACAATTGAAGAATTTCAGGAAGCCGTCGAAGCCTTGCACAGTGTCGGGATTTCCGTCATCATGGATGTTGTTTACAATCATACCTCTGAGGGAGATCATAGAGGACCCACAGTAAGCTTTAAAAATCTAGCGAGAGACAAGTATTTCAGAATGTGGGATGCTCAAAAAGGCTATTATCTCAATAGCACAGGCGTCGGTAATACTTGTAAAACAGAATCAGAAGTAATGCGTCAATTAATTCTTGATTCATTAACTTACTTCAGTGATTACTTTGGTATAGACGGATACCGTTTCGACCTCGGCGCTGCAATTGATAAGCAAACCCTCAGGGAAATTAGGGCGCAACTACCTAAAGATACATTGCTAACTGCTGAACCATGGGTTGCTGCTGATGGAGCCCACTGGGGACGTAAAGATTTAAATGAAATCGGACTGGGTAAGTGGAGTGACGGTTATCGTCAGGATGTTCGCGGAGGAAGTGGCAACTCGGGTTGGATTAACGGGCAAGGTAACGAAAACTCTATCAAAGTTTTATTAAGAGGAGAGGATGAGCGCTTTGGTGGCTCAGGAAGCTTTGTCTTCGCGTCTCCCGGGGATATCAACCATTTATCAGTGATTAATGAAGTAGAAGTGCATGATGGTTATACTTTATATGACTGGATTAAAAATCTTAAGGTAAGCGAGGATATTTTATTAGCAAGGATGCGACTAGCGCACACGCTTCTAATGGTTTCAGTTCAAACCCCAATTCTGCAACTTGGACAAGAGTTTGGTCGTACCAAGAAGGGGGACAAAAATTCATATGATAAAGATTCCGAGATCAACTGGATTGATTGGAAGAGAGCAGATGAAGAGCCCTACAAGCAGCTAAATGATTTTACGACATCCCTTAAAAAATTGCGCCTGCATTACGATGCATTCCACTTTAATAAGCGAATCGATGATGAACGTTTATTATTTATCAATGATAAGAGTAACAACGACAGCGCATTCGGTGTAATTATGAAGGGTTCAAAATATGAATTTCTTGTATTGCTGAATGGTAGCGATCAGTATGGAGCTGAATTCCGCTTTTATAATACAGTCTATGATCTAGTCTCTAACGGCGAAAAAATTAGTCCCCGAGGTTTGAGTAAAGTGCAAGGCGGCCATTACTATCTCAATCCATACTCAAGTGCAATTCTTAGACGTAAACTACCATCAAGCAATCTTTCTGAATTTTAAAAAACTGGACTCGAATCCCGACGTTTTCGCATGGTGATAAAAGAGTGTTTTATAATGCTCAGGGATTTCTGACATAAATCGATTAGAACCCAAAATATTCTCAAAATCTGGATGCTGATCTAAACAATTAAACGCATAATTAGCGTAGTCTTGCACATCCGTCGCGAAATGAAAAATACCGCCAAGCTCTAGAAAATCACTAATTCGTGAACAGAATAAAGGATTCATCGATCTATTTTTAGATTGTCTATTCTTTTGCCAGGGATCCGGAAAATTCATGTAAGCATGCGCAACTGAATGACGAAAAAAACAATGAGGAATCAAATGCTCAATTCGACTATGCATCACTCGGACATTATCAAGATTAGCTCGTCTTATTCTTTTCACAATTGTCTTCACCCTGTGTAAGCGTAATTCAATACATAAAAAGTTCCAATCAGGATGCAATCTTGCCATGCGCTCGACAAATTCTCCTTTTCCAGCACCAATATCTAAAACAAGTGGCTGATTTCGTCCGAAAAACGTTTGAAAATTATGAGGTTTATTTATTTCAGAGATTCCATATGTGTAGGGCTTGAGGCCATCATGAAGCGTCATCAAAGCCTCCGACTCCACTCAGAAATCTTCGTTTGAAACCACTCCCATTCAATGTCTGCGATATTGTGTCCCTTGGGTAAGGCTCTGAACTCGAAATCTGGTAAATTTTTAGACAGCAGACCGTAGGCTGCTTTTGATTTTTCAAATGGCAGTATTTCATCGCCGTATCCATGGGTTAAGAAAAAAGGAGTTTGCCTAGAGCCAGCTTGCTGTTTTTGGAGTAAGGATTTTACCTCATACAGCGTACCACTTACTCCAATAACTCCCATGAAAGGCAATTCACTTCGGATAGCCAGTTCTAGACTCATTAGACAACCCTGACTAAAACCGAACAGTACAATATTTTTACGGTGATATCCACGTTGCTCTAAATCTGTTAATAAGCCCTCAAGTAATTCGTAGCTTCTTTCAATACCCGAGAGCTGATTTGGGGACATATCATACCAGCTAAAACCACGAGAGAATCCAACATCCCAGGAATCAGGAGCATTTACGAATAATTGATTAAAATCTTTAATACGTAGTCCATATCGTATACCACTAAACGAATTCGCATTATCTCCACGTCCATGAAAACCTATTAATAATTTGTTGCTACCAGTATCAGATTCAAAAAAATATGCTTGTTCGAATCCAGCTAAATTGATTTTCGACATAATTTTTTCCTATCCTTAAATCCCAAAGGAGTCAACTATGCAGAGTATACAATTAAGTCTTGGACGTGTAACGCGTCTAACGTTAATAAGAGAGAAAATACACAATGCATTCAATTCAGAAATGATTAAGGAAATCCACTCCGCTTTTGACGAAATATCCTCTGATACGAGGGCCAGAGTTGTAGTTTTACAAGCTACCGGCAAAAGTTTTAGTGCTGGGGCAGATCTTAACTGGATGAAACAAATGATCGATTACTCAGAACACGAAAATATTTCTGACTCAGAATGTCTATTCGAAATGCTAAAAGCTATAAGATATTGTCCTATTCCAACGATTAGTAGAGTACAGGGCTCGGCGCTGGGTGGTGGATGTGGCTTAGTTGCGGCTACAGATATGTCCTTTGGATTGAAAAGTGCAAAATTTGGATTTACCGAGGTTAAATTAGGCCTAGTACCGGCAGTAATTTCACCTTTTGTAAAAGAAAAAATTGGGCTAAAAAACTGTAAAAGATTTTTTTTAACAGGGGAGCGATTCAATGCACAAACGGCTTTAGAAATTGGACTCCTGAATCAAGTGGTAGAATCTGAGGCTGAACTTGACCAAATTATAAACAGGAATTGTGAGGAAATTGTCAATTCAAGTCCAGATGCGATAAAAAGATGTAAACAACTTATCGATGGAATTACCCATCAATCTATCGAGGGAAGTCGTAATTTTGTATGTAAACACATTGCTCAAGCTAGAGTCAGTTCGCAGGGCCAAGATGGACTGACAGGCTTCTTAAATAAACAACCCGTGGATTGGTCAAAGTGTTAAAAAATGCCATAAGCATTATTGTACCTACCTTCAATCGTGCTAATACTATCGAAAGATGCTTAAACTCTGTAATTGAGCAAGATTATCCAAAATATAAAATGGAAATCGTAGTAGTGGACGACGGATCCCATGATGAAACTCCCAGAATTTTGAGAAATTACCAACATCAGCATAATATTCGTGTATTGCAACAGCCAAATAATGGAGTAAGCGCCGCACGTAATTTAGGGTTGAAGTACTCAAAATATGATTGGATTGCTTTTCTAGATTCCGATGATTATTGGACGCCTAAAAAGTTGCGTCACCAAATGAATCTTTTGCGGAAGGAGCAGCGTTTAGTTTGCCACACGCAAGAAATATGGATTCGCAACGGTAAAAGAATCAATCAGCATAAACATCATGCAAAGTTTGGTGGTAATATTTTCGAAAAGAACCTACCCCTCTGTGCCATGAGTCCTTCAAGTATAATAATCCACCGATCGGTCTTTGAGGCTGTTGGTACATTCGACGAGCAACTTCCAGCTTGTGAAGATTATGATCTATGGATACGTATTACGTCGAAATTTACTGTAAGCTTTGTAGACACAGCCTGTCTTTATAAAACAGGAGGCCACCCGGACCAGCTCTCTCAAAAATATCCAGCAATGGATAGATTCAGAATCTACGCGCTCCTAAAACTAATAAATTCAAATAATCTTGATGACATTCAATTCACACAAGCCAAATCGATGCTTCGACAAAAGGCCAAAATTTATCTCAAAGGCTGCCTGAAGCACTCACGCCCTATGGGTCGGCTCATCGAGGAATTAGGAAATATTTTGATGGACCCCGATTGGTCGGATTTTATCAAAAACCTCAAACTGAATAATCACCTGTCTTCCGAGTGATATCCATAAAATCCACGCTTGACTATACTTTCGAGTACCTTTTCATGTAAAAAATGAGCACTAGATAGACATCCATGAGATAGTTCATCCCTTAACTGTGTACTACTTATCTTAGGTGCTGCGAAATCAAGCAAAAATAGTCGGGTACCGAGAAGGGGAATCAAATGTCTTGGAACAGTTTGATCGAAGCCTTTACGCTTTATAACCACAAGATTCAGCGGATCTCCGCTTTTCGGGAATTTCTGCGCAGAGACAATTCGCAAAAATTCATCTGTGCCAGCAATCAAAAAAAACTGCTGATCCCAACCCTCACTATACCTAATCTCATCTACGACCAGTTGCTCAAAAAAATCGACTGATTTATTCAACAAATTGGTTTTGCGGCCTATTTCCGCCACTCGTCGGCTACCAAAAAGTACCATATTGGGAATTTCGGTGATTGCTCGCCTCAACAACTGTGTTCTGACTAAATAGTTTTCGCCATCGAGTTTATCTGTTTCAAAGTAAGGGATCACATACAGTCTATCAAGATTCAACTGCGAAATACTCTGTTGAATGATTTTGTCATGAATCCGATGAATAGGATCAAAATTTCCGAAGAACATTCCAATTCTTGCTGCATCTACAGTTCCAAAGAGAATAAACCCAAAAGTAAAACAAAAAATTTTAATATGACTCATGACAATATTTTGAACGAATCTTACTCTAATTAGAAGATTTTTTTTATGCTTTAGATAACTAAATAAGAAGAGACTTTTTTTTTAGTTTAAAATGGCTTAGAATCGCCAGTGTCATGGATTTAGTATCAAAAAATGGAGCAATTGGGCGTTTTTTGTTAATCACATTATTTTTTTTAATCGCCAACTTTATACCCGTCCAAAGCAGTACAACAGAAGATTCCGCACCGCAAACCGAAACCTTGAGTTCGTCATCGCGCCCATCAACAGAATCAGTAACTGCCGTC
>CAZRWM010000122.1:0-6663 GCA_964603885.1 uncultured bacterium | reverse complement strand
AGCCCGTAAAAGCCCACAGCTAAAAAAATAAAATGGGCAAGAGCCAGAAAGCCTACTAAAAAAGGCGAATATCCATAGCAAAGATTATTACCTATCCGAGGAACTGAACCTCTCTTGAGCAAAATCGTCTGCATCCCAAGGTAATAGACTGCATAAAAACTCAATGCCAAAAAAAAACTGTAGTGGATTGCGTGCACGATTTAATTTAAAGCTTTGGACTATTTGAGACAAGCCAAACTCTTGGTATATGGAAATCGATGAACACCCTTCTCGGTAATTATTGCCGAAACTAAATGTGCCGGGGTTACATCAAAACCTGGATTAAATATCTTTTGCTGATCAATGGCAATTGAGCGCCCATTAAATTCTCCCAATTCCGTTCTCTTGCGCTCTTCGATCGGTATCTGAGATCCATTTTCAAGATTGAAATCCAAAGTACTTGAAGGTGCTGCAACATAAAAAGGAATACCATGAAAATGACACATTACAGCCAAAGCATAGGTACCAATTTTATTAGCTACATCGCCATTGGAAACAATACGGTCTGCACCCACAATAACCAAGTCAATTTCACCGCGTGACATAATGCTAGCAGCCATATTGTCGCAAATTAAGGTATACTCTAGCCCCGCGCGATCCAACTCAAAAGCCGTTAGACGCGCACCCTGTAAGAAGGGCCTAGTTTCGTCTACCCAAACATGCTGTAACAAGTCAGCTTCCCAGGCTGAGTAAAGCACACCTGTTGCCGTACCATAACCTCCAGTTGCCAAACTGCCTGCATTGCAGTGCGTAAGGGCCCGAGACCCTTTATCAATAAGCTCTAAAGCATTAGTACCAATGCTGCGATTCATCTGGCGATCTTCTTCATGAATCAGTTTAGCCTCATCTAGCAAATATTGATAAAGCATCCCATCAGATTTTGAATAAGCCTTTAACTTCGATTCCATCCTATCAATTGCCCAGACGAGATTTACTGCTGTTGGACGAGTATTGAAAAGGGTATCGCGTACATACTTAAGTCGAGTATCGCTCGGATCTTCAGTTTTGAAAGCCAGTGCATAACTGTAGGCTGCAGTCACACCAATGGCTGGTGCACCTCTAACAATCATATCCCGTATAGCATCTGCGCCCTTTTCTACCGTATCAATTGAAACCCATTGCTCCACTGAAGGCAATTGAAGTTGATCGATGAGAAGTAGCTGGTCCGATTCGAATCGGATGGGCTCTACGATTTGCTTTAATTCGGGCATACTAAACAACCTCTAGTAAACCTGTAACTAACTTGGTTAATTTCGGTTCAGCTGCAGAGGCTACCGCAATGATATCTTCAAACTCTGCCACTTGCAGATTATCTGGTAAACACATGTCGGTTACCACACTCACAGCAAAAACAGGAATAGACATGTGCCGAGCCACAATCACCTCGGGAACGGTAGACATACCCACAACATCTGCACCCATTTGACGAAGCATACGGTACTCAGCACGAGTTTCAAGATTAGGGCCCGCCACTGAAACATAGACACCCTCCTGGAAAGGAATCTGATTATCCATCGCAACCCTGCGCCCTAAATCTAATAAGTCGTTACTGTAGGGTTCACTCATATCAGGAAAACGAGGCCCCCAACTCTCCTCGTTAGATCCAATCAAAGGGTTGAAGCCTAATAAATTAATATGGTCTCGAATCAGCATAAGGTCACCAGCTTCGAAATTATGATTCAAACCCCCACAAGCATTGCTCACGATTAATGTACTGATTCCGAGTTCTTTCATAACCCGAACACCAAAAGTGATCTGATGCCCATTATAACCCTCATAAAAATGAAAACGGCCCTGCATTGCCACAACACGCTTTCCCCCAAGATTACCAAGAATAAGCCGCCCCGAATGAGTTTCTACAGTACTTAAAGGAAAATTTGAAATAGATTCATATTCAATATTTACTGGATCTTGGATTGCATTTCCAAGATGCGAAAGCCCAGAACCTAAAATAATTCCAACCTGAGGTTCAAAGTTTTTGGATACCAACCTGACATCTTGCACCGCAGCTAGTACTTCTTCCCTTTTATCACTCATATAATCCTCCCGATACTCGGCTGGATTATATCAGCACAGTAATCCACTTGACATCTTTTACAGATCCGCAGAATTTAGTAAACTCCTCAACGCTTTTAAACATGGAATTAAATTTAAGTCAGATCAACTTTGCTTATGGCCATCACAAGGTCTTGCACAATTTGAATTTCACGCTCCACGAAGGTGAAATTAGTCTTTTGCTGGGTCCTAATGGAGCTGGAAAGAGTACCTTAAACCTTATGCTTGCGGGTATTTTATATCCTGATGATGGTCAAATTCGATTTTGTAATCAAGTTTTAAGCACTGCTGAGCCTCTACCTTATACAGTTGGTTTTCTAGGCGATCGAGAACTCATTCCTGCCGATCAAACAGTAATAAACATTCTTGAATTAGTCGCCAAACTAAAAGGTATCAATAAAATTCCTGAGGCTGTGGAAAAAGCGATGCAGGAGTTAGAATTAAATACGGTAGCCAAACGTAGATTCGGAGAATTGTCTTTAGGTTTTCGTCAACGAGTCACTCTAGCTCAAGCTCTACTTGGAGACCCACAAGTACTTCTACTAGATGAACCAGGCAATGGGCTTGATCCCAGGCAGTTCAAAGAACTAGAAGAAAACCTTATTCGATTAAAAGAAAATAGAATTATTTTAGTGAGTACTCACAGAATACGCGAAGCCCAGAGTCTTGCAGACCGAGTAATACTTCTCAACGAAGGTAAAATAGTGGCACAAGGTCAGGTTGATGAACTTTTACGAGATTCCTCCCAAGCACTCTGGAATGTACAAATTGACATGGATGTTGTTGCACAGAAAAGCACAAAAAATCTTATCTTGGAAAAACAGATTCTTATTGATCCTGCTGAAAGTGAGCCGGTACAGGAACTGCTTGATGTAATCAAAGAATTTCCTCAAGCCCTAAAATCAATAAACTCCAAAGAAAAAAGTCTTGAGCAGCTTTTCATTGAATACACCACCGTAGAAGAGGAATCTGATGAAAGCTAGAGTGTTCAATCAATTCCTACATTTACTGTGGCATCACACGAAAAACATTCTATTAAGCCCCTTCCATTGGTGCGTTATTGGAATTTTTTGGCTACTACTGGGTTATATTTTCGCCTTATTAATCGAGCAAACGGGACGCGCCTACTTGGGTGCCCCTATTTGGTGGTGTGCACTTTTTTCGATGATGGGTAGTCCATTAATATGTATGAATCTATTCTCCAAGAACAATCGTGCTGATTTTACTTTATTGTTACAAACAATTCAGGTTCCAACCCCTTGTTTGGTTTTGAGTCACTATCTGCCACTTTTACTGATTTTTCTAATAATTGATAGCTCTTTACTTGTCCAATGGGTCTTTCTTCAATACTTTGGTAATCCGGACGCAGGATTGCATTCGTCCGCCTTTCTAGGTCTTTTTGGACTACAGGCCGCCTATTTATCACTTGGAATACTTTGTGCAGCTTTAACGCGCAGTAATCTCTCTAGCTTGTTTAGCCATTTTGGAATCCTCGTACTAAGCTGGCTACTGTATTATGCTAATCACCTATTTCAAAACAATCTTGAGTGGGTATCCAATATCCTAAGAGAGCTATCTCTTTACAAACATTTTTACGCCTTTTTACAAGGCGCTTTTTTTGAACATGATGCACTCGCCTTATTGATTTGCATCATCTTACCGCTATATTTTGCGAGCTTAGCCCTACAGAAATGATGCAAAAGCACTCTAACAAATTATCTATGATATCCACTTTAGCATTCGTTGTTAGCGGCTTATTTCTGGTGGCCTCATTTAGCAGCTTGATGCTGTCTGAAAAGTTTTCTGCTGTGCCTTTCAACCTCTTTTATATCGGAGTTCTGTGCTTTTGCTTGGCATGCGCACTAGAATTTCGAAATATCGTTAAATTTATCAATCGTAAATATTATTGGATAGGCCCAAGACAGTTAATAAGGTTTGCAACACTAACTTTCATCGCAATAATTCTTATGATATTGAGCTTTCAGCGGCATATACTTTATGACTGGACGGCCCAAAAGTTCTATAGTCTTAGTAATCAAAATATAAAATTTCTGGAAAGTCGTAATTTTGAAATAACCATGGTGGCAAGTCGCTCTCAGCATCGCGATTTTTTTGAAACCATGCAAAGATTCAGCAATTCACTGATCTCTCAAGTTCCAAAACTCAGAATCAACTGGCTCGACCCTGTGACACAACCCTCCATCATAGAAAAACTAAAATTGAGAACTCTACCTTGTATGATTGTGCATGAGGATAAACCAGAGTCTAATCGAATTATTCTTGGTAAATCCCGTCTGATGCCTCGAGATTTCAGTAAACAAAATCGTCTACGATTTCTGGGTGAGCCCGCACTTATTCAAGCCCTTGTACAACTTAAAAATCGCCACAAATTAAATATTGTATTCTTAGCAAAAACAGCCAGCTACAAAGCTACCAAAGAGACCGCACTATTGGATGAATCACCCGCTGGATATGCCGCCCTAAAAGATGTACTAGAACAAGATGGCTTTGAAGTTGTCAGCAGCGAGAATATGATTGAAACCTCCAATCCAATGATTGTTTTTCTACCTCTAAATCGAGTCAATGAAAATATCGAAAAGTCATTATCAAATAGAGCTTCTAAGAGCTTACCAACTCTTCTTATGTTCGAAAGTCAGCCCCAAAACCCGATACCAAACCTTTCTCAGAAATATGATGTGAAGTTTTTACTGTATCCACTGATTGATCATATGCGTAAATTCAAAAATGATCTAACCCTTATTGCCCCTTTCTACCAAAAACATGAGCTAACAGCCGGCCTTTCAAGTCGTTCAGAACCTGTAATTTTGCAAGGTGCAAGTGCTTTTCAGATAAATACTGGAAGCGCACTGCTTCAATCGAGTCGTATTTCTTGGCTCGAAACAGATTTAAGCCGTCTTCAAGGCCCCCAGTTTGATAATGGTAAAGATATTAAAGGCCCTCTTAAGCTTATGATTGAGCAACCAAAAGGTACTCTTTGGATTAGTGATCAAGATTTTATTAGTAACAGATATCTAGGTCTTCCCGGAAATCGTAGCTTTTTATTACATATTGCTCATTTTCTTAGCGGGCAACTCGATCTAATAAGCGAAAGAGGAAAAACTCTAGAGGAGCGTTATCTGAGTAGTGTACAACGAACCAATCGTCAATTTATTGTTTTACTACTGCTTGTAATGCCCAGTTTATGCTTTCTTTTGGCTGCCAGTTTAGCTTGGCTAAAATCTAGGGAATAAGCATGAAAATGTTCCAATGGATTTTTGACGGTGTGATACTTGGCTTACTTTGCTTGGTACTTTACCAAATTTTTGATGATTACTACGGTGAACCCCAGCCCAAATGGAAAAACCCTTTTCAGAATTTACCTTGGCAGGAATTTAAATCTATGGAATTCCCTTCGCAAAATTACTCTATTTTTATGCAAGGGAGTTATCCAACCTTAAAAATAGCCAATCGGTCCTGGAAATTAAAACTTGAAAAAATCCAAAAATATTTAGATAACTGGCTCATTTTGCCCGAATTTCAAGAGCAACCTGCAATTGAAGACTCAAACTACGGATTTAGAGAAAAACCTGATCTAAGAATGCAATTTAATGATCAAATTTTAAATATTCATTTGGGTCGTAGCGTACCAGGAATGGAGGGTAGTTTTTACGTTAGTACCTCGACTCAAACTATTTTTACACTACCAAATGCGCTTCGAAGTAATTTGCAATGGAAACCAGAACACTTTCTGCCGCGGCAACCATTCAGAGGTAAACCGCGAGTCATCACTTTACCTAAAAGTCTCATGGGTCAAAATCTTCAGATGAGTCTAAATAGTAAAAATATTTGGAAATTTACGGGTAAAAAGCTTTATCACAAGCCGCAAAAAATCATCGAACGACTATCACAAATTAAGCTGAAACCGGTCATTAATTCAAGATTACTGGGCAAAAAACTCACTACTGTACAATGGGGGCTACAAGCGATTAATATTTACGAATTAGGTTTCTATGATACTGAATTAGACTTAGGATGGCTTCATTCAAAGGCTAGCCAAAAGTGGCTACGTGAGCTAAAACTTGAATGGATTAGCCCTTATCTTAAAGATCATGAACCAATGTTAAATGAGAAAATAAATAATTTGCAGTATTCAGACGGTAAAATTCTTGACTCAAAAAACTCTGTATTCGGTTTTTATCTTCAAAAATTAACTCGATTCACCGGCGAGGTTGTAAAAAAATTACCCCCTATACCTTTTGAAGCATTTTCAATTCAATGTTCTGACTCTGATCAAAATCTCATGCTAAGCGGCCTTAAGAATGATCGTTTCATCGCCTTTTCTATATCAGAAGATCTATTCCTGATTAACTCATCTAAATCTATTTTACCTTGACCATCATTTTCAGACAAAAACAAGCAAACGGTATGTAGAAATTGTTACACTTCTCAAACTGCCGTAACAAAACTACGAATCTTCTCCGAAAACCTGTAAGGGTGAGCAAGCCAAGGAATAGGCGGGTTTAAACGCAGCATGAAATTAAGAAATGCCCTGGCAATAGGATTGTGCCT
>CAZRWM010000121.1:0-6687 GCA_964603885.1 uncultured bacterium | reverse complement strand
CCATGGGTTTTAGGTCCACTGACTATCGATGGTAACTTACCCTTACTCTTTAAAGTTGATCAAGGTCCTCCCCGAGCTCCACAAATAGGAGGTTTCACTGTAGATGGCGCTCGAAGTCAGAATCTTCAGGCTCCAAATATAAACGCACATTTTGTGAATTTCACTCCCAGCAATAACGAATTTCTTTTGGAGATTGTTTTTAACGGACATGATATTCAAAACGCGGACTCTCTCGAGGTAAGTTTTATCGGCACAGTAGTAAATAACACATCGCTTTTTGATGCTGATCCAGGAACTGAGCCCAATCCAGATCCTTTCCCAGGTTCAGTAGATAGACCAGAAGCGTTGGCAGATGTAGTCGCTCAGTTGGGGAGGATTTTAAGCGGAGTTCCAGATGTGGGTCCACCCTTGTCGGTTGAGGTAATCGGGGACGTTACGACCAAAACGGGTCCTTTCCCGTTAGATGTGCCGTTAGTTAATGTGAATCCTCCTGCAAATTCAGATCCGCCAGATATTACACCAGCAAGAAGTGGCCCTGGATTAGGTTTATTCAACCCATTAGGGTTTGACTTCAAGACTCTGAATTTTGATGGTAATTTTGAGATTACTGTTGGAGCCAGAGACTCTCTATTAAATGTTTCACCGGGTGGATTTGAAGTTTTTGGAAATTTAGCTAATCCAGAGCCGGGTACGCCAGCAAGAATTTTGGTTATTAAAGATACGGCCAGTCCACAGGACCTTCTTCTTGAGAGGCCACGCTCAATATTTATATTTGGGAATACTCCTCCATCCGTAGATCCTCCATTTGAGGATTCAATTTGGAGTTTGAGGGGCACTGTAAATGATGAAAGAGGTGATCTCGTTCAGGTTCGAGTATTTTCACAAGATAGTCCCGATATTAACGCTCAGCCTGATAGCTCCAATGGACTCCCTGGTGAATTAATTCTAACGACAGACCCCGGGACAGGTGTTCTTGAGTCAATAATTGATGCAACAAGTTGGTCACCTCAATCTACTTCTACTGGTCAGGTAGCTTATCGTTTAGGATTTGCTCCCCAGGATTTGTATGGAAATGTTAATGTCGCCAATAATACAGAGCTGTTAGCTATTAAGGATTTCTTTCCTCCATCAACGCCCGTTTTCACAAATCTGCAGGATGGAGATGCAATAAATACCTCTATTTTTACGGTCGAGGCGGTTGCTGAAAACGACGAAACTAGCATTAATGCTGAACACGGTCGAATGAGTTTTGAGTTGTTTGTGACTCTGCTGACCAATTCTGGTCCAATTCCTATTTTTTCGGTTTCACCCCCTGCGTCCACCAGCGATCAAATTCCTCTTACCAACTCTTTGTTAGACGATCAATTTCTGGCATTCACAAGAACTTTGCAAATTAATGACAGTAACGGGGTATTTACCGGGCAAACAGAGAGCATTGTGTTTTCAGATCGTTCAACTGCGTTTGACAATCTTGTGTATGACAAATTCTATCTTGATCAGGCGATTAATTTTACAAATGTTCCTGATGGTATTATACGACTTGATTTATGTTTACTTGATCAGGTTGGCAATCGATCTGACCCTTGTACTTCTGTAGCTGTAATTAAGGATACCACCGGGCCTACGATTAATCTCGATTTGCCGGAAAGTGGACCTGATGATAATTACACAACGGGTTTTCCCGTGCTTCCTAACTTCTTCGGAGCTGACAATAATGAATTTTTAATTAGCTTAAAGTCTCCAGAATTTACAGTCGACGATGGACCCGGCGGAAACTTTCCTGATGCACTGATTCCAGATCCGAGTTATCTAATACCAGGGGTGTCTGGTGCTGATGGCGTCGGATTACTTTTGAAGGGGGTTGCGGAAGAAAATTTTGGAAATACGACGCGCATCGATGTTTCATCAGCACGAATTCCTTCATTTTCCATTTTTGATGATAATGTTAGTCCTGCTGGAACTTCTGTTGATTTTAGCTACAATGGTGGCCTGATAACTGTAAGTCAGCCATCTTTTTCGTTAACTCAATCTGCAACTTTCGAATTACGTATTCCCGTATTTAATTTGCGTGAAGGGTTACAGGAGGTAATTCGACTGGAGGCTTCAGATGATCAAGGTAATAAAGGTGAAGCCTTCAATCTGACAGTTATTCGAGATATAGTGCCTCCGAGCCCACCGATAATAGAGCAACCAAGTACTCCCCCGGGATTTAGTAAGCCGACTCATTACACTAATCAAGACTTGATGGATATATCTGGTGTGACAGAACCAGATGCTCGTCTTGTTGTTCTTTTACCCCCACTAGGGGCTCCTCCTGGCTTTGATATAAACCAAGTTTTACGTATCCAGCGTACGAGTCCTTCAAGTATTCCAATAGTGGGAAGCGATTATGACTCGGTTACTAGCGCCTGCGCCAATTTAACTTGTAGTTTTATTGAAGCCGATTCAGAAGGGAGATTTCAATTATCAGATTTAGATATTGCTACTGTAGCTTCCTCCTTGACCACTGCCACGACTATTTATGTTCAAGCAATCGACTCTTTTGATAATACAGATCCGGTGAGTTCAGTTACCGAGATCACGGTGCATAGGAATAAGCTTCAAGTTCCGGTAGATTTTCTATATATCAGTGAATATCCGAATCCGGGACTTTCTAATCGCGTCGAAATCTTTCCGGATTCTACTAATGCTATGCCAGGTTTAACAGTTTTCTACCCAATAGACTATGTAAAGATGCGTCTCGAAACTCTTTTCCCAATGTTGGAGGCTCCAGATCTTAAATTACGTCAGTCAGGAAATATTTTTCGACCCGCTGGTAAGGTATCTTCAGTTTTTTCGGCGCAGATCGGAACTTTTACCTTTGATTATGTGTATGATGTTATTGCTACAACTAGTGATTTTGATGGTAGGGTTGATTTTAAGATAAGCGGTGGTCAGGATCTATTTGGTAATCCAGTAACCCCAACCTCGGGTCCAATTGCATTTTTGGTTGATACTGTTGCTCCCAACCAATTTTCTCAATCGCCTCTGATTGTGCTCAGTCCAGCGAATTCGACTCTGGTAACCACTTTTGTTTCAGCTCGAATTGCTCTAACAGATTTCTTTAAAGATCAGTTAGTTTCTTCAGATACATCGGGAGTTAATACCTCTGTTCTCACTGTTGAATTGTTTGGTCCTTTACAGCAAACGCCTGATTCTTTAAACAGTATTTCAGTTGCTACTTTTGTCCCCACAGAGATAGGTTTTGATGTTGCTGGCAAGCTGCAAAGTCCTTTGCAAACCGATGGTACTTATCGTCTTGAATTCAATGCCATTGATAACGTGGGTAATTCAGTTAAACACCGCAGAACCTTTTTACTTGATCGTCAAAATATTGCCCTTCCATTGCTGGTTACAGACCCTAAGGATCAGTCATTAATTAATTCAATTCCCTCAAATACTGAACTTGGTTCATTTCATCTTCTCAAAATAGAGGATATAGAGGCGGATGTTGATTTGTCAGATTTCCGTATAATCGGACCGAATAATAATGTTTTGGCTTCAGTGCGGACGGTTGATACCAGCAATCAGTCAATATTTCGTAGTCTACAAAGCTCAGCAGTGCCGCCTAGTGATGGAACCAGTGATGGGATTTATCGCTTAGAATTAACGGTGTTCGATAAGACCGGAAACCGTACCAATAAAATACATGAGTATATTTACGATACATTACCTCCTCAAATAAATTTATCCTTTCCAGAAAGGGGGCAATGCATATCAAGTTTGAAATTGGCTAAGGTTGAGGCTGTTGAGGATTACAGTTACACTACTGATGTCTCGGGTATCAATAAAGCGGAAAGTCAGATCTTATTGCGTTTGTTAGAGCCTACCGTGCCATTTAACGATTTAAGTGCGGGTCGAGTTATTTTATCTACAATTGATTATCTATCGGAGGACTCAGACCCTCTGAATACTGAGATTGTTGCTATGGTCGTTGAAGAGGGTGAGGCTGGATTGCCTTCGGGGGGGGGCTACGACGGTTTGTATGAACTTAATACGGATATTTTTGATTTTGCTGGTAATAAAACTTCTAGTTCAACGACTTTTCTTTTCGATTCGAAGTCTCCTAGTCTTTCGGTTTCCGGTTTTGGTGACCTGGATTTTCTGACTAACCAGCAGTTCGTTTTTTCAGGTACTATTCAGGATCAGGGGCCCTGTGGTTTGCTTTCGAGCGGCTTGAATGATTTCGAGACGAGTCATCTTAAGTTAGAAATTTTTAGTTATGATTTGGAATCAAAAATCACAGATGCTTTAGTCGCGGGTCCTTTTTTCTCTGAGAAAATTACAGTCATAGAGTCGCCAAGCCATCCTATTGAGTCTAGTCAGGGGAGTTATACAATTTCGGGTTCTTTTCCTGGCGGAATTGATGTAGCTCTTTTCCGATTTAGCTTCAGAGATCGAGCAGGTAACGAGGCACGATTAGAGCGTATTGCGAATCTTAAAGATCAGTTGCCTCAGTTTCCAAAACGTAACTATCCACTTGCGTTTACCAACTTTAGGGGGCAAGATCTGACAACTTTCGTGACAAGCCCTCTGCAGATTCTTAATTGGTCCGCGGTTCCTGAAGCTACCACTTACCGGCTACATTTATCGAGAGAAAGTGTTACACCGAATGCTAGAACTACATTTATTGATTTACCGGAATACATGACTAGCTATTCGGTCGATTATAGCCTGATAAATTCCGGTACTGGTCTCGTACCCTTAAGCGATAGAGACCAGTTCTTCTGGTTTGTGGAATCTCGAGATGGAATTGGACAAGGTAGTGATCCTAATCAGGCATTTGGTCGTGGTGAAAAGTTGGAGTTTGACCAACGAGCATTAAATTTTTCAGAGAGTCAAGTCATGCTAATTCGAGGAACTGACACATTGCCTCTAGACTCTGTAAATACCTTTGCGAGCGGCACATCGATTCATTTGCGCTGGAGTTCGCCGGAACCTGTTAGATTGTACGGAGACGAATCAGTCTATATTCTTTACGACCGGGACGGTAGCAAACAATACAATACCTCATTTGCCAATCAAATTGTTGAAACCGATATTTTAGACCTGGAATTTTCTATGCCTGATCGGCAAATTAATGGAACTGCAACCTTATTTTTGGAGGGCTTTAAGGATCGTGCGGGCAATGATTTTGGTAGTTCTAAGGCAGTCTTTAAGATCGATAATGGTCCTGAAGTTCAAGTGAAAATTTTTCAGAACCCGGTTGATTCAACATCCTTCGGCTTTGTTTTCAAGGGTTTAGATTTTCACGGTTTGGATGACATCCTTAGATACGATTTACAATAGCCAACTCCTCAGGTTTTTATTTCAGAGGGGTTCAGAAGTCTTGAGGAGCTTCAAACAATACCTCTCCGAAGAACCTTTATAGATGGTGAGGAATTTGCTAATGGCTTTAGTGGTTCTTTTACTGTTAGTAAGCAATTTGTTGGGGACGTGACCCTAAAATTCATGACCGAAGATTTTAGAGGATTTAAATCCAATCAAGAAATAGTTTTTCATGTCCTGCCTATTGAGTATGAATATAATTCGTCAATTGCTAAGATTGAAAACTCTGCCGGTAGTTTTAATTACAAGTTGCTTGAGGGCTCAAGTTATGGCGGCAGCTTGATTGCGATCCCTCGAAAGTATGTTGATTTACCGAACTTACCGCCTTCTCAGTTGCCGTCAAAACGACTAACGGTATCTGATTTAATACATTTTTTTGGAGCTGATAATTTGTGGGTGGAGCAATTGGGTTCAATTTCAGTGGGTAAAGATTGCGATAAAGCAATGTTCATGAAATGGACAGATGGCTTTTACCCATTAGCTAATCAGACCTTAGCTTGTGATGCGAGAGGATCACTAACTTATAAGATTCAAACGACTCATCCGACCAGTATATTTTTAATGCAAGACATGAAGGCACCAGAAATAGGTTTAGTTGAAGACCAGGAGCTATCAATTGAAAATCAAAAGATAGAGGTCACTAGTCAAGACGATATGTCTGGAGTCAGCCTAGTTTGGTTAGAATATGATTCAAAAAGATTTATTTTAGATGCTGTAGATAAACAAAAATATCGAGGTAAAGTAAAATTTCCACCAGGTGAATGGTCTACAAAAATATTTGCTGTAGATAATGTTGGAAACGTTAAAAGTAGTCAAATGATTGTCAACGTTTTAAAGCCATTTGACTTTGAGCGCTGCTTTACAGCTCCTAATCCACTGTCAAACGCAGATCAAATTAATTTGAATTGTAGTGCGACAAGAAAACCTGATGAGGTCCTACTGAGTTTATATGATTCTTCAGGCAAGAGGGTTAATCATTGGCAGGGTTTACAGGATAAAAATTTTCGAGAGTCTTTTGAGGCCGTAAATTCTAGAGGAATGGCCCTGAGTAACGGGGTGTACTTTTTGAGAATACGTATGCGTAAGGCAGGTGTTTGGCGTAAAAAAACGCTAAAGCTTGCAATAATTAAACGTTAGATTTGAGTATTTAAAATTAAAGGGATGCCAACTAATTGTATTGTTGACTTGCCTTTTTCCCTATGTTACTATCCATCGCTCATTTGACGGGGGGTCTCGTGGCCCTTCGTTTTAGCTATTTCTGGAGATTTAGAGAAGATAGAGGAGATAACGTGCCAACTATTAACCAGCTGGTTCGCAAAG
>CAZRWM010000120.1:0-6751 GCA_964603885.1 uncultured bacterium | reverse complement strand
TTATTGTCGACTCGCATTCGATCTTATTCAAAAGCTATTTTGCTTTCATAAAAAGACCTTTACGAAATTCAAAAGGAATGAATACCTCTGCCCTTTTTGGCTTTCTTAAAACCTTCTTTTCTCTCCTAAGAAAATTCCAACCAGACTATATGTGCTTTGCATTCGATAAGAGTCGAAACACATTTAGAAGAGATTTATATAAGGAATACAAAGCACATCGTTCGCCAACTCCCGATGAACTATTACAGCAATTACCTTATGCACCACGACTTGCTGAGTCAATGGGAGCCTTGACAATCATGATGGATGATTATGAAGCCGATGATCTTTTAGGCAGCATTTCTCATCAATTAAGCCAAAGTCATGATGATCTAGAAATCTTTTTAATAACCGGTGATCGAGATAGTTACCAGCTAATTAAAGAACGAGTTTTTGTTGGATATACTAGCTCAAAAGCGAAAGATGGTGTCGACATATATGACATTCAATCAGTCAAAGAGAAATATGGTTTGCAACCGACCGACCTGATTCCTGTGAAAGCACTCATGGGCGATGCTTCGGACAATATTCCTGGAGTCAAAGGTGTCGGCGAAAAGACGGCCATAAAATTGATTAAGGAATGGGGAAATTTAGAAAACCTCTACAAGAATATTGATCAAATTAAGGGTAAATTAAAAAACAAGTTGGAAGATGACCAAGCGATGGCATTTTTATCTAGAGATTTAGCAAGAATCAAAACCGATATAGCACTTCCCTTTGAACTAAAAGATCTCAAGTGGGACGATACGTATTCAGACAAGTTACGTGAACTGTTGATTGAGCTCGAATTTTTCAGTATTGAAGAGGAACTTTTTGGTCAACAGACCACCAAAAATAATGTATCCACAGACAAGCCTCCTGAAAAAAATTACCGACTTATTTGCAATAATGAAGAATGGCAGCAGTTAGTGGAAGAAATAACTACGAGGTGCGATTTAGTAGCCTTTGACTGTGAAACCAGCTCCTTAAAACCCTATGAAGCAAAATTGGTTGGCATCGCTCTAAGTATCAAAGCGAATGAGGCATATTATATTCCACTCGCACATCGATATCTAGGAGCTCCATCCCAAGTCAATACCGAACAAATAATCGCAGACTTAAAGAAACTCTTCGCCAATGATTCTGCGACCTGGATTGCCCATAACTTAAAATATGATATGGCTGTGCTACGTAAATATGGCCTTGAATTCCCAAAACGATATGCAGATACGATGATC
This sequence comes from uncultured bacterium, assembly GCA_964603885.1. Taxonomy (GTDB): domain Bacteria; phylum Muiribacteriota; class UBA6191; order UBA6191; family UBA6191; genus JAYZAC01. The sequence continues at coordinate 5,495 of CAZRWM010000120.1, read as the reverse complement.
CAATCTAAAGCAGTCCTACCTGATTCACGTAAAGGGTTGAAGTACCTGGCCCAAACAATTCTAGGAGAAACTCGTCCGAGTTATGAAGATGTTGTTGAGAAAGGTATGTGTTTTTCACAAATTAAAGTGGAAGACGCTTTAGAGTATGCGGCTTCCGATGCAGACAATACGTTGCAGCTATATGAATATTTCCAAGTAGAACTTAGTAATCAAGAAACTCTAAATCAAATGCTTCATGAAATTGAGTATCCATTAATTAAAGTACTGGAGTCTATGGAATCGACTGGAGTAAGCTTAAATACTCGCTACTTCGAAAAATTAGCTGGTGATTTAATAAAAGATTCAGATACTCTGAAACAATCTATACTAGTCGAAGCCGGTTGCGAATTTAACTTAAATTCGACAAAACAACTAGCAGAAGTACTCTATGATAAATTGGGCCTACCTTCCTTAAAGCAAACCAAAACAGGCAGATCAACTGCGACTAGTGTACTTGAAAGACTGGTCGAGCAGTACCCTATCTGTGAAAAAATTATTGAATATCGCCATTTAACTAAGCTCCTATCAACCTATGTCAAACCCCTTCCTGAAATGGTAGATATGTTCAGTAAACTACATACGAGTTTTGGACAAGCAATAACTGCCACAGGCCGTTTATCTTCCACGGAGCCTAATCTACAAAATATTCCAGTTCGGAGCGAGTGGGGAACTAGAATTCGTAGAGGCTTTTTGCCATCCGAAGATAATTGGAAACTTTGTGCAATTGATTACAGTCAAATCGAATTACGAATTATGGCCCAACTAAGCGAAGATCGAACCCTAATTGAGGCCTTTAAAAATGGTCGAGATATCCATCAAGAAACTGCATCCAAGATATATGAAGTACCCATGGAAAAAATTACTAAAAATCAGAGAGAATCTGCCAAAGCTATAAACTTTGGGATAATTTACGGGATTTCAGCATTTGGATTATCTCAACAGCTCGATATACCGATTACCTCGGCCAAGGACTTCATCGACTCATATTTTCGTATCTTTCCTCAGATTCAGATATTTATGGAAGAAACTAGCAATAAAGCATTAGAGGATGGCTATGTAACAACGATGTTTGGGCGCAAACGACCAATAGCGGAGTTCTCAACCAAAAACAAACAAAGTATCGAAGCAGGAAAACGAATCGCTGTAAATACCAGAATTCAAGGCACAGCAGCGGAAATAATAAAAATCGCTATGAATTCTCTGTATAAATTTATACAAGAAAAGCAATTAGAAAGCCGACTAATATTGCAGGTACATGACGAACTAATCTTTGAAATACCCTCTTCTGAAGTAGAGCAAATAATAAGTTTTAAAGACATAATGGAGAAGGTTTGTGCATTCGAAGTACCAATAATTTGTGACGTTGAAATTGGTAATAACTGGGGCGATCTTGAAAACTATCCAATCTGAATCTATTGAGCAAACTTTTGCAGTAGCAAAAGAGCTTGTAGAAAAATATCTTAAGCCTGGTGATCTAGTATTAATATCTGGTGAGATGGGAGCTGGAAAGACAACTTTTGTACAAGGAATGGCCTCAGCAATGAAAATTAACCAAACTATAAACTCTCCAACTTTTACAAAACTTCATGTCTATACTGGAGATTGGACGCTAAACCATCTTGATTTGTACAATATTCCTGATATCAAAGCTCTGCAGAGCTTTGGAATTTATGACTACATTGAACCGGAAAAAGAAGTAAGCGTGGTGGAATGGTGGCAAAGGTTCCCCACTGTTTTTGAGAATTTACCACATTGGCATGTTGCTATCAGTGGTAGAAATGAGCGGCGGACTATCGAAGTAGAAGCTAGGGAGACAGTATGTCTGAAGAAAAGCCAAAGTTAGGCGAAATCCTTGTTAAATCTGGCGCCATAAGCCTACGTGATTTGGAATCATTTCTGCAGCAACAAGAAGAACTTAAAGATGAGAGAGGATATCAAACAAAACTTGGCTCTTTACTACTCGAGCATAAACTCGTTAATGAGGAGACCTTAGCTCTAGCATTTTCCATTCAACAAGGGGTAGAGTACCACGATTTACAAAATTACAGCCCCGATCTGAACTTACTTGAAAGAATTCCTTTTTCGATTCTCAGCAGATTCAAATTTGTACCTATCTTTATTGATACTAATCGATTAATAATCGCTATTCACGACCCGATTGACACCTTTCTTTTTGATCTTTTGTATAAAGCATTGGGGATTTCCATTGAGTTTCGATCGGCCACTCGCTCGGGTGTCGATGTATGTCATTCAGCTAGTTTGAAATCGGTTCAAGAATCAGGCCGCATGAATACTGACTTCGATGTGGATTTCGACGAATACAGATTGATAATTCAGGCTGAGAGCAGTACTCAATCAAGCACAGAAACAAAACCTGAAGTTAGTCTTGATAATACAGTCAATCATTTTAGTTTTGAAGAAATATTACGTGATACATTTCGTCAAAGCAAAGTAGATAGTTTGCAGTTCCGAGTACTTAATGAAAAAGTAAATATTAGAACTCGAAATGAAAACAAATGGGCATATTACGGAACCTGCAGCATTGAACACTTTGAGGCTATATATGCTAGAGCAAAGAGCTTTACAGAGTTTAAGGATAACGAAATTAATTATGCAACTCAAAGCTTCATGGAAGTTCCTTTTGGTGAGGATGACTACGCTAGCTTTAACGTTCTCTTCCTACCACATGAAATTAACAAAGAACTAATTGTTGAGAAGTTCGATATTGAACCACGAAATTATTGTTTGCATCGCTTGGGAGTCTTACCCACTGAGATACAAAAAATAAGAGCCATGAACTTTAAAGATCGAGGAGCTCTTATTCTAGGGCCCGCTGGGATGGGTAAAACGGTTTTCTTAAATGCTTTATTAAGTGATGAAAATTTAAATCAGAATCACTACTTATACTTCAGTGATCATCCAACTACGAAATTAGATAATGCCTCGTTGATAGAATTAGATGAAGAGCGTCAGCAATTTCAAGCATTGAACTCAGTGAACATGTCTAGTTTTGATGGCGTCGTACTTGATGGTATTCATCCCACTGAATTGGGCTCTTGTACAAGGGTAGCTGGAAATCAAACACTTTTTGCTAGCCTGACTGCTAACCCCATCTTTCCAACGCTCTCAGCAATTGAAAAGCAAGGTGACAGCCTTGGTTTTTTATTGAAGAGATTTAATTTCATAATATATGTCAAGTTAGTGCCTAGTTTATGCCCATACTGCGTACAGCCCCATCGAGTTTCTAACGACGAAATTACACAGTTCGGCTTAAAACCGGAATCGTTTAAAAAACCGTTTTTCTATTACGCAGAAGGTTGTGATTACTGCGAAAATAGAGGTTTCATTGATTTCTCCATGATCTACGAGTTCTTAAATCTCAATCCACAAGTGCTCAAACTCCTTCAAGAGAATGTGGTTGGAAATGAAATGGCTATGCATTTACTTAAGTCAGGCACCCTGGTTCCAATCAAGAATATCGCTAGGGACAAGCTCTACAAAGGTGAAATAAGTTTAGAAACTTATCTACAGATTTTACAGAAAAAAATATAAAGTTTAGCGAATCTGCATGGTAATACCGCACGATTTTTGGGGCTTGCCTCCGACTATCTTTGGTATTTACAAGTTTTAACAAATGTACAATTAGGGACATCCAAAAAATAGTCCGTGGGATATTTTACGGACCGTAGTTTCTCGGAATTTCTGTAGTTCCTTTGGACTTAAGTGAACCACTCTACAGCGCATATCTTTTTCAGAGTACCTACTCCACCAACGAAGAACAATTTCCGATTCTGTACTTTTTTGCAAGCTAGGCTTGCCGAGTATATCGTACAAATCTCGTTCTAAGAAATAACTCTTAAAGACTTCCCTGAGAACGTTTTCGATACTCTGATCATCCATTTTCTCCCTACTAACTACTCTCTTCTTTAATAAATAACCCTCCCGAACAAAATACAGGAGATACTCGCTATTTTTAGCCAAAGTAGGTATAGAAATGATTAGATTTACTTGATTAACAAAATAACGTAAATTTTTTTTCAATAAGCTGGCAGTTGTTCCCTTTTTCAATTCGTAACCCTTCTCTATACCTGAGTTAGAAGGAAAACGCTGAAAGGCAACCTTACGCTGCTCAAATTCAGAATCCAACAAGTCACTGGCTTGCTGAATTGAGTTAAAAGGACCTAAATAATTAGCTTCATCCCTCAATCTTTTTTTTGTCAGATATATTTCCTGGGGATATTTGTCTAGTATCTTGAGGTAAATACTGCTATCGAAATCAGTACGTCTTTCCCGGTCTTTGGAGCGACTAATTGATTGTCGACTCGCATTAATTTGAGCGCTCAGATAACTATCCTCATAAATCACCTCAAAACTACGTGATTTTTTCAGTAAACGTTTCATGAATGGAGTTCTTTGAACTCCCTCATAAAAAATGGAAGACATTTCCTCGTAAATATTCAACATAGAGACGGTTTGCAAACATTTACCAGTTTCACTAAAAAATTTGACAGTACCTGGCTCGGCTCTCAATTCTCTCAAAGATTCCGGGTCGACTAGACAAGGAGGGAAAAAGTTTACTGGTGCATGAACACCAAACTTTCTTAAATCTTGCAAAATATCAGTTTCCAAACTAACTTTCGCACGATCTAAAAGATGGACAAGAATCTGAGCTGTCATTGTGGCATCGCCTAAGGCTCTGTGACGAGGCCCAAGATTTACTTTGAAAAATTCGGCCATAGCCTCCAACTTATGAGAACCACATTCTCTTACAAGGAACTTTGACATCTTCAGGGTACACAAATTTGGCGCATCAATAGGATTACCAAGAATTCGAGTACATTCGGAGTTTATGAAATTAACATCGAAACTTGCATTGTGTGCTACAAGAACACAACCATCGCTAAATTTGACAAATTCTTCAAGTACCTCCTTTAAATCTCGTGCATTAGCTAAGTCTTTATTTCGGATACCTGTTAGCTTTCTCACATAATCTGGAATCGGTCTTTCAGGGTTAACTAAAGCATCATACGTATCTATAATTTCGCCGTTAACCATTTTGCAGGCACCTATCTCTATTATCCGATGGAGTGGTGGAACACCCCCTGTGGTCTCCAGATCGAAAATACAGTATTTAATATTATTTAATTTCTGATCTGGTTGGTACGGCCATTGAGCTATTCTCCAGATACCATCAGAAAACTCGCTAAACCGTGGGTCTTGGGAAAGAATTTTTCTGACATGTTTCTGAGGCTGACCGATCAAGTGATTAGGAAAGAATTTCTTACAAACTTCCTCGGCTTGTAATCCATCGGGATGTTCGCTTATGAAAGCGTATATTTTATCTCGTTTCTCTATATCTTCTAGTTCCACAACAAATTCCCAGACCTACAAGGGCTTACATTTTCCAAAGACGATAGAGGGAGAATGCTACCACGGAGACTAAGGGATTCGAACCC
>CAZRWM010000119.1:0-6803 GCA_964603885.1 uncultured bacterium | reverse complement strand
TGGATCAATTTCAAGAGGCGGTAGCTTACCAAAAAGGTAATGCGGAATATCACTATCAACTTGGAAAGGCGTATTTAAGTCAGGGCGCTATCACTGATGCAATTGATGAGTTTAAAGAGTCAACCAGTTTAGATCCATCAAACATACCTGCGACACTCGAACTTGGCCACTATTTCAGGGGAGCAAAATTATTTGATAAAGCAATCGCTAAATTCAAACGAGTAATTGATATGCAGCCAGACCATCCGGCAGCGAATTTGGAACTTGGTAAATTATATTTAGAAACAGAAGAATACAGTTCGGCCAACGCGCAATTTAAGACTTGCCTACCACTCATTCCAGGAAGCGGGGAACTTTTTTACAATTTAGGACTAACATTCTTTAACACATCTCAACCGGAATCAGCGTTAGATTATTTTAAGAAAGCAATCGAAATGGATCCAGAACTTGCTGAAGCCCATTATTATTGTGCCAAAATATACCAAACTAAAGGACAGATGGAAGCAACAATTGATCAGTTACAAAAAGCTATTGTACTCGACGAGGAAAATGCTTCTTACCACCGATACCTCGCAGAATGCTTTGACCAAAAGAACGACACTAATCATGCTATCGATCACTATGAAAAAGCATTACAATTTAACCCCGAGCTGCTAGATGTTGTCTACCGGCTAGGTAATAAATATAAACTGGTAGATAATCATATCGCTATCATAAGACTGTATGAACAGGCTATCAAAAAGGTGCCAACAAACTCTCTTTATTTCTTCGAACTGGGAGAAGCATATCGTGTTGAGAATAAGTTAGAAAAAGCCATAAAGTCATACTCAAAAGCCTTAAGATTAAATCCCGAATTCATCGAGGCAATATACTCTCTTGGTGGTATATATGAATCACGGAATCAATACGATAGATTAATACAATTATACGAAGAGGCCATCATAACGTACCCCACAAACGTTAAAGCCCACTTTGAACTCGGAAAGGCCCATGCAGCAATCGAACAACATAAAAAAGCTATTCAAATATTCAGAAAAGTTGTTCAACTGGACTCTCAACATCAGGAAGTTTTTCTTCATTTGGGAGATATATTATTGGCCACCAACAACCTAGACCAAGCACAAAAATCATTTGAGCGCGCATGCCGAATAACTCCTAACTCAGCCGAAGCGCACTATAAACTTGGAAAAGTCTACGAAGCTAAAGACTATAATGATGATGCAACCAAAGAATATGAACTGGCAAAGAATCTTCAAGGAAGTAACGCAGAAATCTATTTCAAACTAGGTATGTCGGCACTTCGAAAAACAAGTTATCAGGAAGCTCTGAACGAATTTCAAAAAGCATTAGAAATTGATTCTAATGATCCAGAGACATATTATCAAATGGGCATTTGTCACCTTAATTTAGGAGCTTTTCCGGCCGGAATAGATAATTTTAAGAAAGCGCTTCAAATCAATGATGATATGTTAGCCGCCAAATTCTATCTTGCTAGAACCTATTGTTTAAATCGTAACTATAACGAGGCTCTCGAAAAAGCCAATGCACTGCGTGAAAATCATCGCTGGGCAAGAGAAGCTGAAATTTTAATCGGAGACATCCATGTTTCATTAGAGCATCCGCTGGAAGCTATCGAGGCTTATCAAAAAGCTCATAAACTAGATGAAAATAACCTAGACGTATTGACTAAACTTAGCAAAGTTTATGAACAACAAGAACAGTGGCAGATGGCAATGGATACATACCTTCAGCTTCTCGAAAAACAGCCAGAAAATACTGAACTAAACTCGATGATTGGTCAATTAGCTCGCAAAGCCGAACAGTTTGATAAAGCCATAGAACATTATCAAGCTGCCCACAGTAGAGAACCTGATAATCTGAATTATGCAATGAACCTAGCTGAAGTTTACAGTGAAGTTAAATACCATGAACAGAGTAAGCGAATATATGAGGAGCTGGTACACAATTTTCCGAACAATGTAAATATTCGTATCCGTTTGGGAGAAACTTACAAATCATTAGATATGGAGTTCGAAGCCATAACCCAGTTTAGAGAAGCTTTCAAATTGTCACCGAGTAACCTCGAAGTTCTTTTTGTATTGGGAATGGACTATCTCAAAAAAGGTATATTAGATAAAGCATTAGAGCATTTTGATGCAATACTACAGCAAGTTCCCGATCATATTGACACATTAATGAATGTCGGATTGATCCATCTCGAAAAGAATCTCTTCGAGCAGGCCATAGGATCATTCTCTAGAATTCTTGAAAGTGAGCCAAAACATAAGGAGGGTCTCGAACATCTTGAATTAATCTTTGAAAGACAAGAGAATTATGCTGATCAAATTCATATCCTCCTAAAATTAGAAGATATTGAACCACTTAATTTGAATTATCTTCTCAAAATTGCAAACTGCTACTTTAAACTCCTTAATTATGGAAAAACAGAAGAGTATGCATTAAAAATATTAGATATTGAAAATAACCATCAGGAAGCTCTTAGTCTTGCATGCAGCGTGTATATGCGTCAGCAAAATTACCCTGCTGCAATTGAATTACTCGAGTTAAATCTTAAACTGAATCCCGAAGACATAAGACTATATTTGGATCTGTTTCAGGCTTGTTTTCACCAAAATGAAACCGAAAAAGCTGGTCGGTACATCGTACAAGCTTTGTCAATGGAAAAAGAGAATATTGACGTACTACAATCGGCATTATTTTACTACAAAGAAATTGGAAACCTTAATAAGCAGACAGAGGTATGTAATACCTTACTTTCATTAAATCCGGATGACCATGAATTTAAGAGACAGATGGTGCAATTGTTGATGGAACAGCAAATGTACAAAGAAGCAATGAATCTAATAAATGACCTTCTTAGCCACGCGCCAAATGATCCCGGATTACTTGTGGCTCAAGCTAAGATCCAAACATTACAAGGTTTACCCTCTAAAGCAGTAATTACGCTACAGCAAGTTCTTGCTCTTGATGATAATAATGCAATGGCGCACTTCGAATTGGGACGGACCTACCACACACAAAAAGAATGGAATAAAGCTATTCTTGAATTTAAGAAAGCTGTCAATTTAGGCATTAATGATCCCAAGGCATTTATAGAATTAGGTGAAATATACGCCGCAAAAGGATTTTTCGATACCGCTCTAGAGGTTTATCAAAAGGCCATCGCTTTAGATAGAGAAAATATTCAAATTAATATGGAGATTGCAGAAATATACTTCAAACTAAACATGCCAGAAAAGGCGCTTGAAGAGTATGAGAATCTACAAGAAAAACAACCAAGTAATATTAAAATGAATACGCGTTTAGCCCAGGTATACCAAACCAATCGGATGTTCAATCAAAGTTTAGACCTATTAAACCGCTTACTTGAAGAGCAACCTGAAAATACCATTATCCTATATGAAATTGGCAAAACATACCTCTACATGGACGACAGAGAAGAGTCACGAAAGTATTTCTCAAAAGTTATGGAACTTGATCCTGGGCATACGATGGCTCAAGTGGAAATGAGTGTTCTCGATGCTCACTTGAATCCTCAAAAAACTATTCAAACCTTGAGAAGAATGATTGATCAATCTCCAATAAAAGATACATTCGTTTATCTTTCCAGGGTTTTCATAGAGAATAATATGATTGACGATGCTGTAGCAGAATTTAAGGTTTTAGCGAAAAGATATCCCGATTCTGCTCCTACATGGGCCGAGCTAGGAAAACTATACACTGTACTGAGTAAAACTTATCAGGACCCAAAAATACGTCAAAACGGAGTAGAGGCATTAGAGAAAGCGATACAACTGGATGAAAATTACCCCCCCGCATACTTTTATCTTGGTGAAAGTTTTCATCTTAGTGGCGAATTAGAAATTGCACTTTCAAAATTACGTCTTGCCTACCAGTTGGATCCTCAAAACCTGGAAATTAGAGAATATCTTACGGCTGTAGAAACACAAAAAATTACAATCGAAGTTGCTGCAAAACTGGAAGAAGCAAAAACATATTTATCTCGCGGAATGGATCAGAACGCTATCATTGAGTACGAAGCAATATTGGAACTAGATCCATTTAATTGCGAGGCTAATTTTGACTTAGCTAGCATATACATCAAGCAGGAAAATCTGGGTTTATCTAAAAAATATCTACAAAATTCAGTGGAACGGAATCCCGAATTTATAAAAGGATTTCAGGATTTAGCTAAAATTAATCGGCTGGAAGGTAATCTGTATGAAGCTGAAATAAATCTTCACAGAATACTGGCATTAAAGCCAAATGACTTTGATTCCAACCTTTTAATGGGCGAAGTTCTAACGGAATCTGATGAAATTAGCGAATCCGCGATTTATCTGCAAAAAGCGATTGAAATTAATCCAACATCTCCGAAACCCTATTACCAATTAGGCAAAATGTTCCTAAAAATTGGAGAAACACAACAGGCTAAAGAATTTTATGAAAAATGCTACAAGCTGGATAGTTCAATAACGGAAGTCAACGAATTCTTTGTTCAATTAGACCAAAAAGAAACTGCGGAAAAATTAGAACGACTCACAAGTCTTGCAAGAGAAGCAGAAGAAGTTGAAGAGTTAGAGCAAGCTAAATCCTACTACGAGGATATTCTAAGTTTACAGCCGGGACACTTTTTCGCTAGATATAAGAGCGGCGAAATAAACCAAAAAATGGGACGTATGAGTGAGGCCGCCTTTGATTTTCAGCAAGCATATATTAACTACGAGGAACATAGGGACGAGTTTCCCAAGCTACCAGTAAAACTCGGAATGATTCTAGCTAATCTTCAAAAAGTTAGTGAAGCTATTCCAGTCCTTGAGGAAGCAGTAAAAGTTGAGCCAGCGAACGAAGAGTTATATCTATTACTAATACAACAATATAAAGAATTTTTTCTAACAACAGGCCAAGAGGACTTCCAAGGAATTACATCAGAAGCATTATTGAATCGTATAAAGGATACAACGAGTACTAATCCTCTAAGCATATTGCCATGGTTAGGCCTTGGCTACGCCTATCGGATTAATTTAATTGGTGACCTTGAACTCGATGAAGGTACACAAAAAGGGATTGATGCATACAATCAAGCCTACAGTATTGACCCCACTAATGAGCATTTACTATATAACCTTGGATTACTTAATCACTTTGCTGGAAAAATCGCCAAAGCAAAGGAATATTTGAAAAATTTGTTACAACTAAATCCGGAACATATTAGATCATGCCAAAAATTAGCACAAATATACATTGAAGGAAAAGAGTACGATGAGGCTGCGCAGATCTATCGTAAGCTGATAGATTTAGAACCCGAAAATGGGTTACACAGAATCGAATTAATTGATCTATACAAGATGGCCTGTGATTCTGATGATAAAAAGCAGCAATTATTCGAAAATTATCTTGGTGAATTTGCAGCCGCCGTCAAATCAAACGATCAAAGTGTAATGGCACATTTTGATTATGGATATGCAATTCTCACTCTAACCTCGAGCTTTTCACTGTCGGAGGAGGAGCTTTCATTATCAATAAGTGAATTTAAGAGAGCTATTTCAGTTGCACCAAATAACCCTTGGGGCTACTGGGGACTCAAAAGAGTTTACAACAAGGAATCCATATCCGGGCGACATAGGTATCAGGAAGCAATTGAGATATGCAGGAAAGCGCTTGAATTCAATGATAGTAGTCAAGCGTATTGCGAGCTTGGAAACGCCTTAAATGAGGATTATGAAACGAACAGAAAAACTGAAGCTTTAGAAAACTATAAAAAAGCTCTTGTACTGGATCCTGATTTCATTGAGGTGTACTTTAAGATAGCTTCCATTTGCCGAATACGTAACAATTACGACGAGGCTACGCAATTTTATCGTCGCGTTATAGAGCTAGATCCAACTACAAGTTATGCTAAAGACGCCAAAAGGTCACTGGTGCATATAGAAAAATCCAAGGCCGATCTGGCTTAAGAATTAACAACGATGCAAAAAAAGAACAATCAACAGACACTATTTTTGAACATATTGAGGCGAAAAATAAAAGACTAGCGGTAGCAGATTATTTATATCAACGCTACTCCAATTTACCCAATGAAATACCGAAAATTGATGGATGGTTGAGAACAAACAGGTACAAAGATGTCAGAGTACTTGACCTGAAATTATGCTTTAGAGGGATACTCTCATTTGGTAAATCAGCACGAACGTTCGCTTCTACAGAAAAACTCCCATACATAACTTCGAATAGATGAAGGATTTAATAAAACATGCTCCTTCTGTTCTACACCCGGCTTCAAAATCTAAATGTTTTACCGCTCCATCGACTACCTTGGAAAAGAGGCTTAAAGTTTAATTGATAGGGGGATTCAAGAAATTGATATTGTTTCTCAAGATACTTATATTTATGGGGTCGATAGTTATGGGACTAGCAATGGAGACAAACACTTCCGAACACTTATTGAAAAATTGTCAGAATCGAATATGGAGCGAATAAGACTCTTGTACCGTCATCCGCTAGGGCTAGACGAACACTTTTGTGAGTTTATAACTGAATGTCCTAAAATTTTCAATTATATAGATATGCCACTGCAGCACTCTTCCAATAGAGTTCTGAGAAGTATCAAACGATCTGCCAACAGTGAGAGATATTTAGATGAGTTGTTTAAAATTAGGCGCATTATGCGAGAAGTTAGCATTTGAGCGACACTGCTAGTTGTTATTCCAGACGAAACCAAAGAGAACTTTACGGAATTAACCAGTTTTACTGAATCTGATCAATTAGAATGGCTGGGAGCA
>CAZRWM010000118.1:2146-7051 GCA_964603885.1 uncultured bacterium | reverse complement strand
TACATGCTTTGTCCGGTGCACTTTCTGGACTATTGGTCCATGAATAAATTTCTTCCGCACATTCCAGGGCCGGATCTTCTAGAATTCCGGCTTCATGCGAAATATGTAACAAGTTTTCGTCTTCGCTATACGGTTTTGATCTCGAAACTGTAAGCGGAATTGCGTATCGTTCAGAATAATCTAGCATGTCTGAGCGGCCCTTAAATTGAGCAAGAAAATCCTTATCTTTCCATGGTGCAATTACTTTTACATTTGGCTTCAATGCATAATATGCCAGTTCAAAACGAACTTGATCATTACCTTTTCCAGTGGCACCGTGCGAAACTGCCGTTGCACCTTCAAGCTCAGCTATTTCGATTTGTCTTTTAGCAATTATAGGGCGAGCGATAGCCGTACCCAAAAGATAGCGACTCTCGTAAATAGCATTTGCTCGAAAAGCAGGAAAAATATAATTCGAAACGAACTCCTCGCGCAGGTCCTCTATATAAACTTTACTAGCTCCAATTTGTAGAGCTTTTTCACGAGCTTTTTCAAAATCTTCCTTCTGACCTACATTAGCAATATAAGCAATTACATCATAGCCTTTTTCCATTAACCACTTCAGTATCACCGATGTATCTAGACCACCTGAATACGCAAGAATAACTTTTTCACCCATAAATTACCGCCTTGTTGATGCAGCCATAAAGCTACCGTGAAAATGTTCTAAAATCCAGTTGTAATAAAGATCATTTTTACAGTAATTAAACTGAGCTAGTAAGAAGTACGTCTATACAACGGCATGAGATCTTTGTACTTCAGACTCCTCCAAAATCTCACGCTACAGATATTCAAACTTGTGTATGTACACCTCTAATGTGTTAGTAGCTTAGCCTCAATTATTTAGAATATCTTGAACTTTCAATGAGCCTATACGTTGATGATAATCTTTAAGTAACAAAAGTAAGAACTCCATGTTTCGGGAAGCAATTTATCTCGGACTAGACAATTTTAATTGATCACTTCTTGCTAAGATTTAAAAGAATAGATTGCTCCTCCGGTCATTCCTGCTCCGACATTCGGCGAAGCATGACCAAGAATAACGACGGTCCCATTAGTCATGTATTCACAGGAATGTAATCCGACACCTTCCACCACTGTGGTTACTCCACACACCTCAAGGCGTGAATGCCCTGCTGCAGAATTCTACGACTTGGGGAGTTGGTTCGATTGGTAATAAAACCCACTCCACAAGATGATTTCTCATTTGTAGGAGATATTATGGTCATGACGCTCTTCAGGTGCCCTTCATCGCCGTTCAAGTTATTCTGCGGAGTTAATCAAATTCTAATTAAAAGTCCAGAATTTTAATTTTCTCTGGAGGTGTTTAATTATTTAAAAAAAATAATTATAATTATGTAAAAATGTAGAAGAATTCAATCATTTGGTGAGGCGAAAACAAAGATCAGAAGTCTCTTAAATGTTTTTCAAGGTCATCCAGATCAAATGTATTCATAAGGAAATAATATGAAAAATAAATTGATGTTTTTATTGCCTTTAATCGTACTGAATATAGTTGATTCAAGATCACTGCCTCATCATGATTTTAATGCCAATGACATCAGAAGGTCACATGAGGTTCGACAGGCACTGGGTACCAATCGATTCAGCGTAAATCGAATGAACCAATTTGCAAACACTGCCTACTTCGCTGCAATTTCTCACGAATGCGTGGCATTGGTGCAGGCAAAATACAATAGACAGCAGCCACGACCACCCCATCCTAGGCCTCCATATCCTTGGCCACCTCATCGACCTTTCTTCCCTGGTGAGATTCAAGGTGGACCCGAGCCAGCTCCTCCTGGTTTAATTGATAGTGAACCAAAACCTACAACTCCTGGCGCAATCAAAGGTGGGCCCGAGCCAGCTCCTGCTGAGTTTCAATATGATAATGAGATGCAACCTCAATCGCGAATTCATAATGAACGTGTAGGGGCAATAAATCCCGATTTATACCACGACCGATACCCATATCAAAAGCTGCGAATAATCGTAACTCAAGTAGCTTGTCATGGCAATCCAAGGGTTAGACCTATGCCAATTTCTCCTCGTTATAATAATTGAACCCGCTCGTTCATTGTCTAACTAAAACTATTCCCAAGCATTGAATAGGTCAGGAATTTCGCTGGGAATCTCGGTAGTGTAGAAATAAACTGAGCCATTTGACTCGTAAAATTGAGTACAGCTGCTATTAGATGTTTCTTTAGGGCCTGACAGATTGAGTATGTATGATATAAATCAATTTGCTAATTCAGCGTATGACACTTCCATTTTTTGTGAACGCGTAGCTTTATTTTTACACCAAACAAAAAATCCTGGTAAAACTTCTTTATGCAAGCTCTTAACAATGCATTGATTGCAGCTCTTGTGGTATCAAAGTTTTATTGAAGATTATTATATTTTTGAACTATAGTATGGACGTTATAAATAGACCCAGCTTAATTAGCACAAAGAGGTAATTATGTGTTGTGGTGATATCCCATTCAATAAATTTTACAATGATGGCACACCTAAAATATGTGGTTTTCATGATAAAGAAACCGGAAAAAGAACCGGTGAGTGGCAATATTTCGATAAAGATGGACACATGGAAAAAGTTGGATTTTACAAGGATGGTAAAAAAACAGGTGTCTTAAAATATTTTTATAAAAATGGACAAATCGAAAGGGTCGGCTCATACGAAGAAGGACGAAAAGTGGGAGAGTGGCACTACTACAAAGAAGATGGGGAATTGATCATGACCGAAAACTATTAGAAATTCGGGAATCACTTATTTTTTAGACTAAACTACTCCAATTCTTTTAGCTTAAGCCGTTGTAATAGATTTATTTTCTAAAAAGAGCTTATAATCAGCGAGTATGCACTTATAACACATAAGATAGTTTTACCAAAATTATTAATAAGAGAAATTAAGGTGAGTTATTCAGGAGAGCGCAAAGTGACAGATAAGAAACATCCAGGTATTACAACAGACAGTATGGACCTATTTAATCTTGATGGAAATCCGGAGGTAGGCTCTTATAAAGATGACAAAAAGACGGGCGAGTGGAAATACTACCATGATACTCGTATGTTGAAAGCTATCGGTGTATACGAGGATGATATTAGAGTAGGTGAATGGAAGTTCTTCTTCGAGGTGGGCACCATCAGGGAAGTGGGCTCTTACGAAATGGGGCTTAAGTGCGGAGAGTGGAATCGATTTCACTACAGTAATCAGTCAGTCGCAGAGACAACATTATTCAATAAAGGTAAGAAGCACGGTGAGTTCAAATTTTTCTATGAAGGTGGCGAATTAAAGCGCTCTGGTTCTTACGACAATGACCTTAAGACCGGAGAGTGGAAAAAATATGATACCAAGGGTCAAGTCATCGAAATTGGTTCATACTCAAATGATCAGAAAGATGGAGAATGGAAAGTTTTTGATAGTGAGGGACAAGTAAAGTGGACCTTCACCTACAAAGATGGCATTCTAATCGGATAACAGGTGATAATTTTATAGTGCCTAATACGACAATATTTTATGATATTCCCGGGATGACTTCCGCCTCCCTAAAAAGCCAACGCTCAAGAAGAAATGGCTACCTATAAAGTGTACTGAAAACTCTAATATTAGTAATTCACTGTGTACCGCGATAGGAAACGACGGAATGACCGATTCATTAGCCTAATGTAATAATGTGATGAAGAGCGCTCCTTGTGCGAGGTCGTTGAGTGGCTTATTTTTCTTTACACGATTAGGTCTCTTCGCTCTGGCTCATGTCCGACTCTATGTGCATTCTTTCAATGTTTGGACTAGTGCCTAAATTAAAAATGCTTAGGCCTCAATAATAAATTCCACAACTAAGGCCTCATCGATCTTAGATAAGGGTTGATGAATATGCCACGAACGACGCCTACCATCTGCGCCATGTACTGTAACTACCGTTTCTATTGGGGGACAGTCAGGCTCAATACAGGTAAGTTCGGCGACTGTAACGAGGTCTTCATCTGATAGGTCAAGGTGCTTGGTAACCCAAGCTTTTACTTCTCCTGCACGGCCACGTGCTGTACGGCGAGAAAACATATTCTTCATGACTCGTCTCCACCAAGTCGAAGCCAAAGCACCCGGCCAGCTTCATCACCGATAAAGAGCCACCCTTGTTGCGTGAGAGCCAGTGTCGCAATTGGCACGCCGCTCGACCCTTTGACCACAAAGTCCTCTTGATCATTCTCAGCTGAGATCTGCCCGGCAAGTACACTACCATCAGCAAAGCCAGCAAAGACGCTATTGTATCCTACCAAACCAGTAACTGCTGTGCACTGCTGGCTGCCAACTCCGGCGCACGTGTGAGGCTCGCGGTCCATTGGACCATGTTTGCCATCGAATGGCCAGCAAATTGCCTCAACAGAGCCCGAGGTAGCAAGGTAAGGTGCATCACCAACCCAAGTAAAGCTTTTGACCTTTCCAGGATAGCCCGCCATGCGCATTTCAGCTTTATCACGCAAGTGCCATCCGTGCATAGCATTCTCCTGCATTGTTGTTACCAGATATTTCCCATCCGGACTGAAGATTGTGGCACCATGGGAACCCTTCCAAACGAGCTTGGAAGATTTCCAACGGTGATTGGTACGCTCCCAGATGGTCGCCCCGCCGTAATGTGCCACAGCCAGGCGTCGACCTTTAGCGTCAAAGGCAAGGCCGCCGACTGTGCTGGGGTGATCGAAGGTTTTGCTGTCTATTCTGTCCGCCTGCCAAACATAAGCCGTGCGCTCTGAAGAACATGAAAAATAATCCTTCCCAACGGCTACGCAGTCGACCCACTTTGTGCCGAATGTGGCAATTTCTTTAACCGTACCATCAGACGAGACTTGCAGAAAACGCCCGTC
>CAZRWM010000118.1:0-2046 GCA_964603885.1 uncultured bacterium | reverse complement strand
TCGTACTCGGGGTCTTCCCATTCTGCGTCGCTGATCATGTCGCCCGACATCCGGCGAAGCCTTCTTCCAGACCCATCTTGTCAAGATCACGGCCAATGAAGACAATACGTGACTGCCGGCTTTGGTCGGGCCAAGACCCCATGGGGGCACCATCCATTAACATGTGAACGCCCTGAAAAACGTACCGCTCTTCCTCACCTTTGAAGTCTAAGACACCTTTAGAGCGCAGAATATCCGGCCCACGAGTCTGGAGAAGATGACTGAACCAGGTCTCGAACTTATCAAGATCAAGCGGCACGTCTGAAGTAATCGAAATGCTCTTAACATCATCGTCATGCTCATGATCATGATCGGAGGTTAAGAAATCAGGCTCGACCTCCAGCACACGGTCGAGACTGAAAGAGTTTAGTCCGATAACCTGGTCGAGATCGGCTCCACAACGCTCGGTGCGGATAATTTTGGTATAGGGGTTAATCTTGCGTATTCGATCCTCAACACCACTCAATCCGTCGGATTCAACCAAATCGGTCTTATTCAGCAATACGATATCAGCGAAGGCGATCTGCTCTTCGGCTTCATGATGTTCGCCGAGCTGATCATTAAGATGTACCGCGTCGGCCACTGTCACAATAGCATCGAGACGGGTGCGGTCTGCGACATCCTGATCCACGAAAAAGGTCTGCGCCACTGGCGCGGGGTCAGCGAGACCAGTTGTCTCAACGATGATAGCATCGATCTTGTCGGCACGTTTCATAAGCCCGCCGAGGATTCGGATTAGATCACCTCGGACGGTGCAGCAAATACAGCCGTTATTCATCTCAAATACTTCCTCATCTACGTCTACTACTAAGTCGTTGTCGATTCCCATTTCGCCAAATTCATTAACAATCACAGCATATTTTTTTCCGTGACGTTCGGTAAGAATGCGGTTGAGAAGCGTTGTTTTTCCAGCCCCGAGAAAACCTGTTAATACTGTCACGGGTACTTGGTTTGTATGTTCCATCATTACTCCTTTTAAATATTCGGCACACTGATGCTACAGTCGCTGCATCGACCGTGGATTTCGAGAACTGAATGACTGGGTTGAAAGCCCGTTTTTGAAGACAGAGTTGCGAGGGAATTCTTGAAGTCTGTGTCAATATGCTCGGTAACGCCGCCACAATCATCACAGATCACAAAAACAGGAATCTGTTGATCATGCCCCCCACGACAAACCGCCCAAGCACTGAGCGACTCGATTCGATGTATGCGACCTGCACTCTCTAGCTTCTCAAGTGCTCGATAAACAGTAGTTGAAGCTGTCACACCATCAGAGCGAAGACCTTCCAAAACATCATAGGCCGTTATTGGGCGATCATATTGCTGCAAATAACGTAATACGCGATCTACATGTTTGATACGCTCAGAACTTTTTGCCACTCTGTTTCCTTCCGATAATATCCAGTGGGCCCACGGTAACAAATGCATATTATAAATGCAATGTTGTAACGTTACATTTTTCGAAGTAGTTTAGGAATATTTGATTGATTACAAACTCTCTAGGTTTTCAGGCCGCAACGCGACAGCCAAGGGTGTAGCATTGGATGCGTGTAAAGCTCCTTTGTTTCTGAAATCCTAATCATTCGCATTAGCCCCCTCCTCCGTTTGCGTTCTTACAATAATGATTTGAGGCGTTCTGATCGACTAGAAGACATTGATCCCGTGAAATGACCTATTTCGTTTTAAAATTTAACAAAATAAAACTTTAGCAGCTCAATTTTCTGTGATATTTTCCGCCTCCTTTAAGACAACATTTTAGAAAAACTGGAAATTATCAAACTTTATTGAAATATCTAATCTCAGCAATTCGGACTGAACAAACCAAGTTCACAATCCATTTACATACATACAATTTAATTATTGAACAGGAGTTCCCCATGAAACGAAATCTTTCTCTCATTCTATTATTTACTTGTTTATCAAGTGCTGTTTTTGCAGAGAAACTAAGCCATCAAGACTTAAACAAAAAAATTGAAGATCTTCAGCTTCAACTTAATAAAGCTAAGT
>CAZRWM010000117.1:4625-7135 GCA_964603885.1 uncultured bacterium | reverse complement strand
TCAAGCTATTAGCAATTCTTGTATCAATTCAGTTGATTTTATGTGGTTGCGGCGGCTCTAGTTATGAGGCCAGCTCTGAGCCACGTGACAATGTTTCCCCGCAAGCTGTTGCAGACCAGTTTACTGTCGACGAAGATAATTCTATTGATCTTACACCACAAATACTCAGCAACGATTCAGATGTAGATGGTGATAATTTAACACCAAGAATTTTGACTCAGGCTTCGAACGGAAGAGTTTATTTTGTAAATGATATTTTACGCTATACACCGGATAATAATTTTCATGGTATAGATACATTTTTTTATGAAGTTAGCGATGGCTATGGCGGGATGTCTAGTGCACCGATTTCTATAACTGTCAGTGCCGTCAATGATCTGCCGATTGTTAAAGCTGATGCGGTTGAGATTGACGAAGATGCATCAATAGTACTCTCTGTATTAGCAAATGATATAGATATAGATGGAGACAGTCTTAGTATATTTAGTGTGAGTACAGCTGTTAATGGATCTATCGTGCATATGCCTGGCTCCACTACTATTTTACTTACGCCTTTACTAGACTCTTTGAGTTCTGTTACTTTCAGCTATATCGCAAGCGATGGAAACGGAGGTTTTAGCACCGGTAATGTCAATGTTTATGTAAATCCAGTCAACGATCCGCCAGTTGCTAATAATGATTTTGGTAGTACCTCAATGAATGTATCAACTGAAGTTAATGTTCTATTAAATGACACAGATGTTGATGATCAGAGTCTGCTGAGGGTTGTGGAAACAAGAAATGTTACTGGTGGCACAGCAGTGCCTTCTCCAGCGGCAACTTCAGTTTTAGTTACTCCTTATACAAGCTCCATTATTCCAGTAAATTTTGATTATGTCATTGAGGATGAAGAGGGGGCTCAAAGTACCGCCAGTGTAACTGTTTCAATTACATGTGATGAATATACCACCCAAGGAATTGAGTTTGTTTGCATCAAGGCCGGCACCTTTGATATGGGATCTTTGTCATCAGAAATTGGACGCAAATCTGATGAGGGACCAGTTACACAAGTTACTATTACTAATGATTTTTACTTAAGTAAATATGAAATTACGAAAGGAGATTGGGATAGGCTTGGAGCTTCATGGCCAAATCTTAGCCTACGATCACAAATACCCACTAGCTCTCATCCTGTAGTACACATATCTTGGGATCATATTACTGAGCTTGGTGGGTTTTTAGATAATATTAATTCGATGGTTAATTGTGATACAAGTTCATTAAGCTCGGATGAAAGTCGTTACGACCCTTCTAATATTCCTCCAGGATGTTTTAGATTAGCCACCGAAGCAGAGTGGGAACATGCTGCTCGTGCCGGCTCCAATACACGATATAGTTTTGGTGACGATGAAACTCAATTGAATTTGTATGCCTTGTATGATCCAGACACTAATGATCTAGATAACGCTGGGTCGGCTAATCGTGTTGGTGAATTTCTACCGAATGACAACGGTTTGTATGATATGCACGGTAATGTAAGAGAATGGGTTTACGATAGGTATGCTGCATCGTATGCGGGTGGTTCATTAATTGATCCGACGGGTCCTGTTAGTGGTGCCAGAAGGGTATTGCGCGGTGGTAGTTGGTATGTATCAAGAGATAACCTTCGTTCAGCCAGTAGAGAAGGACATGATACCTACCATATAGGTTCAACTACTGGTTTTCGACTCTTATTAGTTCGTTAACTAGATTCTATAACCATTTGCCTTGTGAAGAGGGTATTTACCTCGTACGAAAACTCCCGACCCTCGGGCTACTTCGATTCCATGATTATAGACCACTGATTCGACGATCCATTGACTTCGAGTTGCGCTGACTACCTTACCAAGAGCAGTCAATTCGCCCTCAATCACGGGTTTTAATAGATAAGTTGTAAAGGACGAAGTAAGTACGAAGAATTCTTTTTCAAGTGAATTAGCGGCAAAAAATGCGGAGTCATCTAATAGTTTGAAATAGACAGAACCATGCACCGCTCCAGCCGAATGATGCATGCTCTCTTTTAGCATAATTGAAATTTCAGATTCTGATTCTGAAACCTTTATTTTAGGTTGATAATATTTATTTACTGGGGCAGCTAGATACATTGTTTCCAAGGCATCAAAATGTTTTTGATCATTATTCATGACCAGTATTTTACATGGATGAGTCTATTGTTTGACCTTTCTGATAAACTTTCCACATGAAATTTTTTGAGTACTTAAGATTTATTGAATTCAAACCACTTCCTAAAACTGATCAGGTACAATTTATTTGTGACTCTTTAGAAGAAGGTTTAACAGTTCCTTTTTTAGCCCGTTATCGACAGCCTCAAACGGGCGGATTGCAGGGTAATGAGTTGCGCCTGTTTGAGCGTAGTTTGAAGCATTACAACGACATAGAAAGTTTGCGAGCAAAGTGTTTACAGATAATTGAAGAGCAACCGCAGGCCACTAAAACTTGGAAGAATTCAATCATAAATAGTTTTGATGAGT
>CAZRWM010000117.1:3223-4525 GCA_964603885.1 uncultured bacterium | reverse complement strand
CAACCGCAGGCCACTAAAACTTGGAAGAATTCAATCATAAATAGTTTTGATGAGTCCATCTTGAAAGAATTCAAAAAAATCTTCGGAAGTACCAGAAAGACAAAAGCCACAGAAGCTCGTGAAATAGGTTTAGAGCCTTTAGCCAAAATTTTGAGCAATCAAGCCAGAAAAGAAGGTCAAAAAATTAAGCCTGAACTTTATAAGGGACTTTCTAAAAAAGAAGCTTTTGAAGGTGCCAGTCATATAGTGATAGAGACTTTGGCTAGTAACTCAGAATTAAGAAGTATTATAAAAACCAAACTGGAGCGTTTTGGGAAAATTCGTTCAAAGCTTAAAAAGGATGCCGAAGACGCGCGCGAAAAATATCGTGATTATTATGATTTTGAGGGTTCCATTCAACGGCTTAAATCTTATCAGTTCTTAGCTCTAGAGAGAGGTAGCTCTGAAAAAATTCTACAGGTACAAATTTACCCTGATGATCCTGCAAGAATAATTTCAGATCTAGCACGCAAGCTTGATTTGCGCTCCAAGGCATTTTATCAATGGATGAATGAGGTAATCGAAACCTCCTTTAAGAAAAAGTTATTGCCTGCCATTCAGCGTGAATTGATGAACCAACTGAGATCAAAGGCACACGAAGATGCTCTACAAAACTTTGAGAATAATCTTCAGGCATTGCTTTTGACCCCGGGTCTTAACATTAATAAGGTGTTAGCAATTGACCCTGGTTTTGCCAATGGCTGTAAATGGGCTGTTGTTGAGAGTAATGGTAAGATCAGTAAGGTTGGTGTTCTGATGATCAGTAACACTAAACAATGGCCCTTACAGGCTGACAAAATAATAGTTCAGTTACGTAATTGCGACGCTATAGCTGTAGGTAATGGTGTGGGCTCTCATAATTGCTTGGATTTTTTAGAGTACTGCCGCAAAAATAAGAACTTGAGCACACCTCATATTGTGGTTCCTGAAGCAGGTGCCTCCGTATATTCAGCCTCGGATATTGCAAATCAAGAATTGGCTGATTACAAAGTAGAATTAAGGGGAGCAATAAGCCTCGGTAGGCGTTTATTTAAACCTTTGGAAGAGTATCTAAAAATTCCACCCATGTCTCTTGGAGTTGGAATGTATCAGCACGATCTCGATGAGTCAGTTTTACATGAACGTTTAATAGCCAGAGCTAAAGATGTTTTGCATGCAGTGGGAGTTGATCTGAACAAGGCTGATAGTACCAGTCTTGAACTGATTGCGGGAATTGGTAAATCCAGAGCTAAGGCAATTTCTGAATACAAACGGACGAAAGGT
>CAZRWM010000117.1:0-3123 GCA_964603885.1 uncultured bacterium | reverse complement strand
GTTGATTTAGGTATACAGCAAAATGGCTTGCTGCATCGCTCTTGTTATCCCAATAAGCAGTATGAAATGTCGCTTCAAGTGGGTCAGCAAATAAATGTGATCGTGAAATCAGTGGATAGCCGCAGACAACGAATTGCTCTTGAGGTAGATTCAAGTACTCCAAGCTTTTAAAAATGCACTCATAGTATCCATTGCCGAGTACCAATCTTCCTCTCGCATGAAATGGGATGAATCAGGGTATTCTACATAATTAAATTGATTTTCATATTGGCTAAAGCTTTGACTAAGATAATTATGAAAGTTACGAGTAGTCTCAGGCGGTACATTAACGTCTTGACCGGCTGTGATTCCTAGTATTCGACAATGCCCAAAGTCTGAGGGTCTTTTGTGGGGTGAACCGGGACTTTCCCAATCGGGACGACCTAAGATTGGAATAGCCACTTCAATGCGATGGTCTAAACTGGCGGCCATGTACGTAATCATGCCACCTAATGAAATTCCGGTGACTCCAAATCTCAGGGCAGCATTTCGTATGGTTTGTAATTGATCCATTAATCTTACGAGGTCGTAGGCACTGCGCTCAATACAGAACTGAATCTGATTCTCTGTCTTAAGCTCTGCGTAACGCTCACCATGGGCTTGGTTATCCATGCCAATGGCTGTTAAACCGAGACTAGCAAGCATTTCAAGCTCTTTGGTATTGTCTTCTTTTTTGGATCCCAAGCCGTGAGAAAGAAAGACTACGTGACTGGGTTTGTCATGGTTTAACCACTGATCCCAGCTTAGGTGATTATGAATGAACAAAATCGGAATTCCGTGAATACATAAATTTTTACGCTGCATTAATACACCTTTTCAACCGCCAAAAATAGTTCCATTGAAGTTTTTGAATCCACTTCCAAATTCAACAAATTAATCCACTCGATATTCTTAAAATCGCTCAGTAGATCATCCAGAATCAAAAAACAACCTGGGATACCCTCACTACTGAAACTATTCAGTTTTAACCTTTTAGTCTTAGATTTTATTCCTACTTCAATTTCTATTTCATTTGGAAAGGTGTCAACGTCATACAGTCTTAAACCTAATTGCACTGTACGTAAACCTTTCCAGATTTCGGGTTTGATTAGCAAAAGACGATTTGATTTTTCGCAATATCGCAGATCAACCAATAAATGCATTTGTGACTGCTCGCCTCGTATACTCTGTGCCATAGTATGTCTAACTTGGTCAAGAGGCAGATCGTAGCCTAAAATAATCATCAGTTTAGTAAGGGCTGCTTCTGGGGTACAGTCAAATCCAGATACGACGCGACAAAATAGTAAACCTAAAGAAGATTCATAAACTCCAAGTTCTACCTGACCTGACCAGCACTGTGTTACATCCACGAATACTTTGCCACAAAGGCTTGCTGAACGTAGACTTTTCAGAAAGCCTTGGGTAGTCGGGGCATTACCCGCACCATAACTACGAATGACCAATCCCTTGAGCTCAGGGGTATGGCAGATCTTTGAAAAAAGCTGATGGTTCATCCCGGGAAAAATCTCAAGGCTGGCCACTGAGGTGCTGATTTTATTGCGCCACTGCAATGCTGGTCTGTTTCTGGATGCTTGTCTGAAGCGACTGGGAAAATATACAATTTTACGCCTTGCTACCGCTAGGGGAGGATAGTTGGGACTTTCAAATGCATGAAAATCATTGGCAGAAACTTTGGTACAACGATTGCCGCGTAAAAGACTATGATCGAAATAAACACAAACCTCGGCGATTACAGGATCTTTAAAGTATTTTGCGGCAGCAATTTCTAAAGCGGTTTGCAGATTTTGAACCGCGTCACTGCGCTGCTTACCCATCGGTAATTGAGAGCCAGTGATCACAATCGGTTGATTGAGGTGCGTAAATAAAAAAGATAGTGCCGAGGCGGTGTAGGCTAATGTGTCGGTTCCGTGCATTACAACAGCACCATAAGCATTTTCGAGATTAGAGCCCAGTAAGTCTGCCATTTCTATCCAGTGCTCGACTTGGATATTACTAGAATCAATCACTTGATTAAGGGTCAATAGTTTGACGGGAAATTTAATACCTCGTAGACACACAGTATTGGAGACAACGTCAAAAGAGGGTAGTTGTAACAGTACTTGCAGTGCATCTTGAGCTGGCACTAAAGGAGAATTTGGCTGACTAGAATGTATGGGAACAGAACCTATGGTGCCACCGGTATATAAAATTACAAGTGATTTAGTTGCCCGTCTTTGCATATTAGAGTTCCATACCTAACTTAAAGTCTGAGCCGTGAAGATAACGCAGAAAACAAAGTAGAGCTTCAATCACAAGCCATATTGCTAGAATTAAAAGGATTAAACCTACGATAAAAAGAGTCCATTGAGAGCCTTGGTAAAAACCTATCAAATTAATCGACATGGCGATTAAAGTTTGACTCAAAAGAAAAATCATTGGAATTCCAGTGTATATCCATGGCTTACCTCTTTGCAGCAGATATAGCGTAACTGTAAGTAGTGCAAGGCCTGCGAGAAGCTGGTTTGTGGTACCGAATAATCCCCAAAGTAAAAGACCTGCTGCTTTACCATCTACCTCATAAAACGCAAAAAATCCAATGGCTGCAACTGCGACTATGGATGAAAGATAACGATTATTTAGCAAAGGGATTGACCAATGCTTGGCAATCTCTTCAACATTGTAGCGTAAAAGGCGGGTTGCACTATCCAATGAGGTTAAGGCATAGCTGACCACGATGATACTAATGAATGATGCTCCGGTATGCCTATCAATTCCGAGACCAGTTAAAAAAGTAGACGCTCCGTTAATGAATACTCCAACTTTTGCACCGAGACCTTGCACACTGCCCCAATTGGCGTAGATAGTCATCCATTTTTCATGGCTCATAACCCCAGCGGTAGTAGCTAGAACAGCAATAAGTCCAAGCAAAGATTCTCCGATCATACCGCCATAGCCAACCATTCTGGCATCGGATTCTTTATTTAGTTGTTTACTCGTAGTTCCGCTTGATACAAGGCTGTGAAAACCGCTGGCAGCACCGCAAGCTATCACTATAAATACAAAAGGAAAGATACCTGGTGCTCCTTCTACTTGTGTTCTCACCAT
>CAZRWM010000116.1:4281-7162 GCA_964603885.1 uncultured bacterium | reverse complement strand
AATGCTTCGTTTATTGACTGCGATTCTACTTTGATTGACTTCCCTGTTCTTTTCGGCCCACTCGCAATTGTGCTTAATACAAACAGTCTTTTTTTTCGCTTTTTTTGATCGTACAAAATATGCTTAAAATCCAGTATTTATGCGACTTTCAGGACTTTAATTAACCAATGGATACAATGATTTACAAGCAAGGTTTTCAGCGAACTTTGAAACACGAATTTCAGTGATTTTGACGTCTTTCAACACAAATTCAAACAATGACAAACCGATTAGGATTTCAGCTTATGAGAGATTTTTATTATCTCAGCGCGGTAGTTTTCCACTTAAAACTTGTTCTTTTAAATGCATGATTAAATTTTGAGCTGATTCTTTAGGAATCCCCAAGGAGATAATTTCGTCAATTGAGGCTTCCAATATCATTCTTGCAGATCGAAATTGTCTCAGAAGTTTTTTTCGCCGAGTTGGTCCAATTCCTGGAACGTCTTCAAGCACTGAGTGTAGAGTACGTTTCTTTCTCAATTTTCTATGATATGTCACGGCGAATCTATGAGCTTCATCTCTAATCGTTTGAAAAAATAGCCTGACAGCATTGTCTGCTCCCAATTGGATACCATTATTATCTTTGTTGCCATGAATAAATATTAATTCTTCTTTTTTTGCCAAGGAAGCAAGCGGAATATTTACTCCGAGCTCTTGCAATGCTTCTGCAACTGAATTTAATTGTCCCAATCCTCCATCAATTAAGATCAAATCTGGAAAAGGACTCTCCTCTTGAATTAAGCGAGTGTATCTTCTGGACACCGCCTCTTTCATCATTGCAAAATCATCAGGAGTACTTTTGCATCGAATCTTAAAATGACGATAAAATTTTTTTTCCATTTTCCCATTCACAGCAACTACCATTGAAGCTACTGGTTCACTACCCTGAATATTTGAAATATCAAAACACTCAATACGGTAAGGCACTTTTGGAAGCTGCAAGAGTTTATAAGTTTTTGAAAGAAGAGTTCCCACTCGATCTTTTTTTTGCAAATCTGCTTTCAGGCTTTCACTAACATTCTTTATAGCCAGGTCAAGTAGGCGTTTCTTTCGTCCTCGTTTAGGCATATGAATGTGCAATTTATGACCATGGAGTTCCTTGAATTGATTCAAAAAGTTACCCATATCCAATTCGGTCGATAAATTTCTATCTAAAATGATTTGATTAGGCGAATCTTTAACCTGAGCGTAGTGTGTTTTTATATATTCAAATAAGATCTCATCTATATTTTGATCTGCAAATTGCTTCTCACTGCGAATCTTAAATTGTTCTACGATTTTACCAGAACGGACGATTAAGTGCTGAATTAAAACATTAGAATCGAGCTCATCTACCGCAATAACATCATAACTATGATCATCTGAACTTATTGCGTCTTGTTCTTGTTCCAAGATAGTTATCGCCTGAATCTGATCCCGCATTTTTGCAGCATTCTCGAAAGCAAGTTGCTCTGAAAATTCCATCATTTTTTGCGTCAACCGTCGTTTTAAGTCTAGGTATCCTCCATTCAGTAAGTTCTTTACCTCAAGCACTTCATCATCATAGGCCTTTTGATTAATATCTTGAAAACAAGGACCATCACAACGTCCTATCTGATAATCCAAGCATGCTTTTCCATTTCGAGCAGATACATCTTTTTGACACTTTACTAGCTTGTAGTGACGATCAATAAATCTTAGAATTCTATTAACCTTGCCCTCTTGAACAAAAGGACCATAATAACTAGCTCCATCATGTCTGAGTGAGCGGACTTTTTCTACATAGGCAAATGGTAAATGCGAATTCAACTTAATATATGGATATGATTTACCATCCTTAAATAACACATTGAATCTAGGGCTGTATCTTTTAATCAGATTAATTTCTAACATCAATGCTTCTGTCTCAGAGTTTGTGACAGTAAATTGAATGTCAGAAACATTTTTTACTAGTAGAGCTATGCGGGGGGAATCTGGAGTTTTAGAGAAGTAGGAACTCACCCTTTTTCTTAAGTTGCGGGATTTACCCACATACAAGATCTCTTTGCAGATATCAAAAAACTGGTAAACGCCAGGAAGCTCTGGCATGTTTTGTAATATTCTCTTTAAGTTACAATCTGTGGTCAGCATTTTATTCTTTTATAATGATAAATAAATATCATCAAAAGCTGCGTTGTTTTTTATTCTGTTTGTTGTTTGAATCGCCTTGTAACTTAAAAATCTGATCTCTCAATTCAGCCGCTCGCTCGAAATCTAAGGATTCAGCAGCTCTTTGCATCATTGTATTTAGTTGTAGAACCTTCTGATTAATTTCCGAGGCGTCCGGCTTAGAACTTAAAAAATCATCAATTTCCTGCTTCAGTTTATCCTCACGCAATTCATCACTCTGCGGGATTTCCTCCTGAATCGAATCCGAAACAGGTTTGATGATCGACTTTGGTATTATCCCATGTTCTTGATTATATGCTTGCTGAATTTCCCGACGATAATCTGCTTCTCTAATCGCAGCCTTGATACTATCAGTGAGAACATCCGCATACATTATTACTCGCCCTTCTACATTTCTAGCTGCTCTACCACTAATCTGTATCAAAGAAGACGCAGATCTCAAAAACCCTTCCTTGTCTGCATCCATAACACATACTAGTGATACCTCAGGGACATCTAAACCTTCTCTTAATAGATTAATTCCGATCAATACGTCGAATATACCTAATCGTAATTGACGAATTAATTCTAATCTCTCTATGGTTTGTATGTCAGAATGTAAATACTTGCAGCGAATTCCATTTTCATCTAAATATTCGCTGAGATCTTCTGCCATCTTTTTTGTCAAAGTGGTTATGAATACCCGTTGCTCTTT
>CAZRWM010000116.1:0-4181 GCA_964603885.1 uncultured bacterium | reverse complement strand
TACATTCCTTTTAGCTGTGGAATTGTCACATGGCTTTCGTCTAAAAACACCATTCCATTATGAGGTAAATAATGCAGTAGAGTAGCAGGTGGACTACCTTGTGCGCGACCTTCAAGATGCCTTGAGTAATTCTCAATACCCTTACAAAAACCTATTTCTTGAATCATTTCAAGATCAAAACTAGTTCTCTCTCGAATTCTTTGTGCCTCTATAAATTTTTCTTGCTTTAAGAAATGTTGCTCCATTTGATCCATTTCTTCACGAATTTTTATGAGCGCTGACTCCCTATGACTTGTTGGAGTCACATAGTGCTGGGCAGGGTAGATATTCACCACATCCAACTCTCGAAATACCACTCCTGTAAGCGGATCATATTCAGCGATTCTTTCAACCTCGTCGCCGAAGAGTTCGATTCGGATAGCAGTCTCTGAGGACTTAGGGAATATTTCAACTACATCTCCACGAGCTCTAAAATTTCCTCTTCCTAGATATTCCGCACGTTCGTATTGAACTTTAACAAGATTCCGAAGGACCTCATCTCGCTCCACCACTTGACCGATCGCTAGTCGCAACTTTTGATCATCATAATTTTCAGGAGATCCCAGTCCGTAGATACTTGAGACAGAAGCGACAATTATAATGTCTTCTCTCTCGAATAAAGAAGCGGTAGCCCTATGTCGAAGATAATCAATTTCGTCATTTATCCTCGAATCTTTTTCAATAAAAATATCTCGACTCGGTACATATGCCTCAGGCTGATAATAATCATAATAAGATACAAAGTATTCAACAGCATTGTCAGGAAAAAAATTACGAAATTCCTGATAAAGTTGACCAACAAGAGTTTTATTGTGTGTAATTATTAGTGTTGGACGTTGTAATTCCTCGATGACTTTTGCCATCACATATGTTTTACCTGACCCTGTGACACCCTTTAGTATCTGATGTTTTCTATTAGCTCGGAGACCTTCACACAAAGCTTCTACTGCCCCAGGTTGATCTCCCTGAGCTTCAAATTCTGATTGAACCCTAAAATCTGGCACGAAACTAACCTAGAGTTCCATTTTAATTACGCTCAGGCGGCTCTATCGGAATGATATCTGGGTCGTATTCTCGATCTCTACGTTTGACCACTTTCAAATCGATCATTTTATCACCAATTGCTAATTTTTCTACAATCTCCATCCCTTTATATATTTTACCAAAAACCGTATACCTGCCATCTAGATGAGGCGCATCAGCAAGTAAAAAATAAAACTGACTACCTGCCGTGTTTAAGCCTGAGTCAGCCATACCAATCATTCCCCTGAGGTTTTTAAGATTGGGACTAAATTCAGATTTAACATAATAACCTGGGCCGCCCTCGCCGGTGCCCTCTGGGTCTCCTCCCATTACAAGGAAATTTTCATCTACGCGATGAAAGTCAAGACCATCATAAAACTGTTTATCCACTAAATTGACGAAATTAGCGACAGTGTTGGGACATTCATCTTCGAAAAGCTCGATACCGATCACACCTGTTTCGGTCGTTAGCTCCACCAAAGGAAATATTCCAGCTGTTCGCTCTAAAATACGACCGACAGATTTATCTGCTACCCAGCCCACAGTATCAAATACCTTGACCCTGTGAAAATCGCCTCGCTGGCGCCCCGCCTTACGGAGCGTTGTACCCTCATACAGTCGAAAATGTATTTCACTTGTATGACTAGGCTCTTTTTTGAGCTCTACAAATGGACCAATAACTACATGTTCTCTTCGCCCAGCCTTTACAGTCTTTACCGTAGAAAGTTTGTATTGAAATAAGCCATTCTCACTATCTACGCTTATTAGACCATCCTTCGTCATTACATCGCCCCAAATAACTTTACCTTTGAAAAACTGTACCCGTGCCGCAAAATTGTATGTTAAAAACACACTAAAAATTAAGGTACTTATCAACAGTAACTGTTTGCGCATTCTTTCTCCTCTAAAGCTACACTTCCGCTGAACCTTGGTGTACCTTTGTTATTGCTGCCGTCTTCAGATCTTCAACATGTTTTGTTTTTAATCCTAATTCATCGGCTATTTCGAAGACATCCAATCTACTTCCCTTTTCATCCAGATCATAGAATAATCTTAGGATTTCTTGCTCAACAGGACTCAGTAGATCTAAATTTTTCTTTATGTTATTTCTCAGTAAATGAAAATTTTGAACGGCAAAATCATCAAGAGTTTTAAAGTCTGTTAGATAACGCATGAACGCCGCATCCTCGGAAGTTACATCATCCCCCTCAGCTATTAAATTCGAACCTAATGTTAAATTCTTTCGTACAAGCTCAATGTCCATTTTCATTCTAGTAGCAATCTCCTCGAGTTCTGGAGCTCGGTTACTTCGTCTGTATAGCTCATCACACGTTTCCTTGAATTTTTGAAAGAAAAGAGTAATTTTCTTAGGTAATTTAATCAGCTGTTCTTGTTGTCGCTGCGATTTGACAATAGCCTTTCTAACCCTCCAACGAGAGTAGTCCCTTAAACTGGAATTTCCCTCCATACTATACGACTCGACAGCCTGAATTAGAGCAATATTACCTTCTTGAATAAATTCAAGTATTTCGTCACGTTTGTGACCTTTTTCGCGTGCAATATTTAGTACCATGGGCAGATACGACTCAATTAGTCTATTGCGTGCATCGCTACTTCCTTGTTCGGCCATATCTATTAAATCTTGTTCCTCAAAATTCTCCAGAGGAACTATATTTTTGAGCTGTAAGATGTACCCAGCAAGAGAGTTGGTAACTTCGTCATACTGAGAACTACCAGCTTCATCCTCGGTAATTGATGACTTATATATTTGATCATCGATATTCGAGAGATCAAATAAAGCATCCAAAACCTGTTCGACCTGTTCCACTTCAAGATTTTCAGGCAAAAATTCGGCAAGTTTTGCGAAATCGAGTTCTCCAAGATTTTTTACACCAAACTTGGCAACCACACCTGCTAAAATACGCTGAAGATCAAAATCACTCATGTCCTACTCTCTAAACTTAATTAAAAATTCCGAACCTCTAGAAATCTCACTTACCACACTAATAGTGGCACCGTGACCTTCCACAATATTTTTTACAATAGCCATTCCTAGCCCCGTACCATCTACCTTACCTTTTGTAAAAAAAGGCTCGAATACATTGATGACTGAGTCTTGGTCCATACCCTTACCTTTATCTCGAATTATAATTTGAGGCAAATTGTCAATTAGACCACCCTCTAATGTAATTTGACGACAGTCTGTTACAGCGTGCATCGCATTATCAAGAATATTTTGAACAACTCGTTGCATCTTAGTTAAATCAATCCGTACCTGAACATCTTCATGCATGATTAATTCAAACTCACAATCGTGTTTAATCATTCTGTGAGTATTCAATTTATGTATACTTTTCAAAAATGAGTGAAGACTGACCTGAATAGGATTCAGGGTAATCTTACTACCTCTTGAATACTCTAACACCTCTTGACTCATTTGAACTAGTTTATCAATTTCACGAATTATGACATCGCAGTGTTCGTTGTGCTGTGGCTGTTCTGATGCAATTAATTGTGAATACCCAGAAATTACCTGCATCGAGTTACGCAGATCATGAATCATCGCGGCCGACATATTCCCCACGATAGCCAAACGGTCATCAAATGAACGTTTTTCGCTGGCCCTGACATATTCGATCGCTAAAGCTGATTGAGCGGCTATTGATTCTAATGTATGCACGTCCTCTTCGGTGTACTCACCGTCAAAACGATTTAAGACCTCGACCACTCCGATCCTTTTAGTGCCTACCGACATTGGAACACATACGAGTGATTTGGTCACAAAACCCGTTTTCTTGTCTACTCCCCCGAAAAATCGAGGGTCCTCCTGTACATTGTTAACAATTACAGACTCTCCACTTTCGAAAACGGCGCCAACGATACCTTGACCTTTATTTAGTCGTATGGCCTTCAAGTCAACTCCAGAATCATCAGTAACGTAGAAGAAAAGCTTATCACTATCCTCTTCCAACAAAAGCAGCGAACATGCCTCGGAGTGCAGAATTCGCTTAGTGTAGTTCATGATTTCCTTAAGTAAGGATTCAATCTCAAAATGACCACTAAGACGATTACTTATTTCGCGCAGAACCTGTATCTCCTCACTTTTTCTAGTGACAAGT
>CAZRWM010000115.1:5468-7509 GCA_964603885.1 uncultured bacterium | reverse complement strand
TGGTTGATACTGCAGATTCTAAAGTTCGCCAGGCACTCAGAATCTTGGCAGAAAGGGAATCAGGCGCTAGAGAGGATCTATTTAAGAACTGCGGTATCGATCGGGTGAAAATTAGGACGGATGAATCGTATGCTCAACCACTGGTCAACTTCTTTCGGAGTAGGGATTGATGGAACCTATTAAATCAACAAAAATAGTTAAGAAAAGGAATACTAGTGGGCAATTGCTAAGTTTGTTGGCGTTCCTATCCATTCTTCCCCTCTATGGACTTTACTTCTATTTACCTTTCACGAAGACGGATTCCCCAGCATATAGGAATTTTCAGCAAGATTTTGATGCAGCTAATTCTCTATCCCGGGCTACCATGTATTTAGAGTCTAATCAAGCTTTATGGAGTTTATTTTCTCGGAATATCGAGGATGAAAAAAAGTTGACAGTTCTTGAGCTCATCCGGCGAAATTCGCGGAAATCTAATCAGCTGGGTGAGCTACTTAAGGTGCTATACCTGATACAGGCTCATGATCCAAAAGAAGAATACGTTAAATATCAGAAAGAGCTGTTTGATACTCTTAAAAAACTTGGAAGAGATAAAGATGCTAGTCTTTACTTGCAAGCAAAGAGTGGTTTGAAAAAGCAGTCTGTAACATCTGGTTCTTCTCAATTAGTCATAGCCAATATCGGAAATGAAGAAGTTTATCAGGCTGATCTCGAGCAATTCATCAACGAAAATCCTCAATTCGAGGATAAAAAATCAGAGGGTTTGGTCCAACTTATTATCCGACGCATTTTAAAGAGAAAGTCATTATTCATTTTAGAAGATACTGATTTTCTGAAGAAACTCGATTTGTTTTCCGAAGAAATGCGAATCACGGAGTTTTTAAAGCGGGAGTTGAGTACACACAAGCCTACTGACCTGGAGCTAAGATCCTATTTTGAAGCAAATAAGAGTGATTACAATCATCCTGCCGGCGTTCGTTTAGTGCACTTATTGTTATTTGAAAAGGACGAGCAAGTGCTTCAAAAAATCGAAACAATGCCCCCAGCTTCGCAGGAGCAGTTCAAGGAGTTAGTGGTTGATTTTTCGCGATCATTAAATAAAATTAGAAGCGGGATTCTCCCCGACTGGATTACCGGCGATAATCTGCCGACCGAGGGTAATTTTGAAGGACTCTGGGAGTTTTTAAGGAATTGCTCTTTAGGGCTGAATGGCCCATTTAGGTCTCGGCGAGGAGTGCACTATTTTTGGATTTTTGATAAGCGCGATGCGACTATTAATACATACGAACAAGTACTGGATAAGCTCAATAAAAAGTATACTAGCGAGCGATCAAAGCAAATTCAAGAGCAGTACTTCAAGGGTTTGATACGTGATCAGCAGGTACAGATTTTTCATGAACGAATGTAAATTGATTTTAGTTCTAATAACGGTAATATTCATAGTTGGCTGTCAAAGAGAAGAAATCCCTGATTTGGATACCCCTGGGATAAGGTTATTCAGCAAAGTTACGCCGTCTCAGCCAAAGCCAGGTGAGGCTTTCATATACAGTATTTCGATAGACTACGATAAAAATCTCTACAAAAATCAAAAACTCCCGCCGCAATTGGGATCTCAGATTGAGGGTATAAGTGTTATCGCGGACCGATTAAGTAAGATCGAACAAGTAGGCTCCAGAATTTACCGCTCGAGAGACTATGAACTTCGGGCTGAGCTAGCGGGAGTTTATATTTTACCAGAAGCGGTACTGAAGACTGCCGAGGGTAATGAGTTAAAATCAGGAAAGATCTACCTCGAAATTAGTTCCGAGGAGCAGGGGCTAGGCGAACAAGATATTCTAGATATTGACCCTTTGCTGGATCAAACATTTGAGCGCAATTATTCTGGTTATTTATGGCTATTGTCTGCATGCATTTTACTAGGACTTGTACTATTTATCTATCGCAGAGCGACTAGAGATGAGCTTTTGGAGGTACCGCTTGAGCCCTGGGAATGGGTTGAATCTGAATTGGAGCGCCATAATCTTGGAAAACTCGTAGAACAGGA
>CAZRWM010000115.1:0-5368 GCA_964603885.1 uncultured bacterium | reverse complement strand
AGCCAAAGCTTTTTGCATTTTAGAGACCCCTGGTTTTTGATACTCTTTTTGGTTCTACCTGTTTGGTTTTATTTTGAATATCAGCGCAAGCAGCCTAGTATGATCTACCCGAGTCTACGGCATCTTAAGAGGATTCGACCGGGCTGGAGAGTAACACTGTCCCCCTTGCTTCGATGGCTGCGCCTTGCTTGCCTAATTTTGCTCATACTTGGTATGGCTAGATTTCAGTATGGTAGAAAAAGTGTCGAGGTAATAACTCATGGTGTGGACATCATGCTTGCTATTGATACTTCTGGTTCAATGAAAGGGGAAGACTTTCATCTTGACGGGCAGCGAGCCACTCGATTAAAAGCCGTAAAAAGTGTCGTGGAATTATTTGTTAAAAGCAGAACTTCGGACCGATTAGGTATGGTTGTTTTCGGGACTATGGCTTTCACGCAGTGCCCACTGACGCTTGATCATGGAGTGACGTTAAGTTTTCTTAAAAATCTAGAAATAGGAATGGCAGGAGAAAACACTGCCATTGGAGATGCTTTAGGGACAGCCGTCAACAGATTAAAAAATCTGGAGTCTAAAACAAAAATTATTATTCTTCTGACGGATGGCGATAACACCCACGGAGTTATGGATCCAGAGCAGGCTGCTGAAATAGCAGCTACATTTGATGTGAAGGTTTACACGATTGGCGTTGGAAGTAAAGGAGAGGTGCCTTTCTTGGTACAAACTATTTTTGGTCCTCGTTATCAGTATGTTCAGTCTGACTTAAATGAAGAACTTTTGAGAAAAATAGCGAAGACAACAGGTGGAAAATATTACAGGGCCCAGGATACAGAACAGCTTCAAAAAATTTATGAGGAAATCGATAGCCTTGAGAAAACTAAATCAAAGGTAAAAGAGCATATGGAATTTCGTGAGCTCTACCACTGGTTTGTGATTCCAGGCTTGTTTCTCTTAGGTTTAGAAAAGCTACTTGAGATGAGTATATTACGGAGAACTCCATGACTGAAGTCGAATTTTTCTTCAATACGCGCTTAGGCAGTCCGGAGAGTTGGGTTTTCTTTGCTATAGCAATACTGTTTTCAGGATTTATGGGGATTACTCTTTGGCGAAGAAAGCGTGCGATAGAATTAATGATCCATGAACGAAATGAGCCGTTACTTTTACATGATCTTGGTCGACGGCAGCGTTGGAGCTCTTTGATTGTAATGATTGTTGCAATGCTATGTATCAGTTTTAGCTTGTTAAATCCTAAGTGGGGATTTCATTGGGAGGAAATTCAGCGTAAGGGCGTAGATGTTAT
This sequence comes from uncultured bacterium, assembly GCA_964603885.1. Classification (GTDB taxonomy): domain Bacteria; phylum Muiribacteriota; class UBA6191; order UBA6191; family UBA6191; genus JAYZAC01. Next base: position 4,068 of record CAZRWM010000115.1, on the reverse strand, counting down.
GGTTGCTGTTGATGTGAGTCAGAGTATGCTAGCTAAAGATTCTGAGCCAAATCGATTAATAAATGCTAAGCGTAAAATTTTGGACTTACTAAACCTAATTGAGGGTGATCGGATTGGCCTGATAGCTTTTGCAGGAACAAGCTATTTGCAGTGTCCACTAACTCTCGATTATGGAGCTTTCAGAATTTTTTTGGATCTACTCGATACGGATTTAATTCCGCAGCAAGGGACTGCTATTGATCAAGCTATCTTCATGGCTATGAATGCTTTCAGGCAATCGGGTCAAAAAAGTAGGGCTCTTATTCTTATCACCGATGGTGAAGAGCACTCTGGCGAATATTTAGAGGCTGCCAAACAAGCTTCAGAGATGGGTATAAGGATTTACACGCTGGGGTTTGGATCTCCAGATGGGCATCCGATTCCCAGCCAGGACGGGCGTGGGAATCTCAGAGACTCGCAGGGTAATATTGTGATTAGTCGACTCAACGAGGAGATTCTTCAGCAGATCGCGTTAGAGACTGGAGGCGCCTATGTCAGAGCACAGACGGGAGACCGTGATTTAAGGCAGATCTATGAGGGTGAGATTTTGAAAAAATTGGAAGCTCAGGATCTTAAATCGTCGCGGCAGCGGCGTTACGAACCACGCTTTCAGTGGTTTCTTTTATTTGGTTTTTTATTGATTTTGATAGATACCTTGATTCGACATTTACCTAGGCATCGTATTCCGAATACGGGCCGCCTGCTCATATTGGCAATCTTGATTCTACCAAGTACTAGCCAAGCAAATGTCCTCGATTACTTTGGTTTCTCTAGCGAGCAGGAAAAGCGAATTAAGGAAGGTCGAAGTGCTTATCAATCTAAAGATTATCTCAGAGCGACGCAGATGTTTCAGCAGGCCGAACTGGATAGTCCAGGTGATTCAAAGAGTAAGTACAATCAGGCTAATTCAATGTATAAGTCTGGTGATTTCCAGGGAGCTAAGGAGTTGTTTCAGGAGCTTGTGAACGCTCCAGATGAAGCAATAGCGACTTCCTCAGCCTACAATTTAGGTAATAGCTTTTATCGTTTAGGGCAACTTGAGCAGTCTATACAATTCTATGAAAAAACTTTAGAGAGATCAGCTGATCATCACAAAGCAAAGAAAAATCTTGAGTTTGTGAGACAGAAATTACGAGAAATGGCTGAAAAGAATAGGCAAAATAAGAACCAGCAGAACAAAGAGAACAAAAACAATCAAAAGGGCCAAAATAAGAATCAGAAAGATAAGTCCGATAATTCTCAGGGAGATGGGAAACAGCAAAATCCGGATAAAAAAACTCAGCCAGAGTCAAGCGAGCAAGACAAACAGCAGAGTAAACAGAACCAAGGTAATGAAGCTTCAGAAAATAGCCAGAAGGATACGAAGAATGCGAATCAGAAGGAGAACAAAGAGAACCAGCAAGAGTCCCAGAGTTCTAAGCAAGTTTCTGAAAATAAATCGAAAAAATCTGAAAAGGCTGAAGAAGGAGAGACCTCTAAACAGAAAGCTAGTACTGCAGGCCTAAAACAAGGCAGATTAACAAAAGAAGAGGCCCAGAGATTCTTAAATCGATTAAATAAGAATCATAAACAACAAATGAAGGATTTTATTCGATACAAACTGGGTAACCAGTCAACAACTGGCAGTAAGGAGTGGTAAATTGATTGCATGTCGTAAGACTTTCTCTGCATTATTTTTGTTGATATTTGCAAGTGTTTCAGTCGATGCTTCCCGTTTGCGGTTGAATGTAAATAAAAGTATTTTACAGCCAGGAGAGCCTGTAGAACTCCAGATGAGTTTTATTGACTCCCCGGAGCAGCCTCGATTACGAACTCCGGATTTTCCGAATTTTAAAGTCGTTTCGCAAAGTACACAGAGTTCTTTCCGGTTTGAGAATGGTCGACAAACCTCCGAATTTACGTACACTTACGAATTGTTACCCGAGAAGAGAGGTAAACTAGCTATTGGACCATTTCAGGTGCAGATTGCAGGGAAAGATCTGGTTTCAAATCAAGTTACCGTTGAGGTGAATGCAGGAGTGGCGAAACAAAGAAATCAACAGTCCATCGACTTTACTGCGCGGTTTGATCAAACGGAAGTTTATTCAGGACAGCAGGTCAATTATATTTTAGAATTTTGGAGACCATCTCAAGGTCCTAGACTTGGTCAGCCTAAGTTCTCCATTCCTGAGTTTAATGATTTTATAGTAGAGCAGGACCAAGCCAGACAAGATGAGCGAGAAGAGCTGAAGGATGGCCTTCTATATTATGTCACTAAGGTTAGCATTCCAATTATTACTGTAAAGCAAGGAGAGTTTGAGTTTCCAGCGGGAGTTGCTGCCTATAATGTACCGCGCCGTGGACGTCGTTCGGGTGGGTTGTTTTCCTCAATGTTTGGGATAGACCCTTTTGCGGTAGGTACACCGAAAAAAGCTTATTCTGAGCCGGTTAAGATCAAGGTCAATGGGCTGCCAACTCCTAGGCCAGCAGATTTTGACGGACTTGTAGGTCAATTTGTAATCGAGAATAAAGTGGATAAAGATAAAATTTCTGAAGGTGGGAATTTGACTTTAGAACTCAAGTTGACAGGAGTGGGTAATCTTCAGGACTGGCAGGCTCCTTCATTAGAAATTCCTGGCTTTAAGGTATATGCTGATGGGCAAGCGCAATTGAAAAGAAAGCGAACAGTGAATGGTCTTCTTGGTGGAATAAAGGTATACAAGTATGCTCTCGTTCCTCAAAAATCTGGAGAGCTCGAGATCGGCCCATTTAGCATCTCCTCATTTAATCCAGAAAAGAAAATTTACGAGTCTGGAACCACCCAGAAGTTATTAATTTCTGTGGAACCTGGAAAGCCACAAGATGTTGTATTTGTCAGTTCGGATGATACTTCTGAGTTGAAGATTAACGAAAAACAGAAAATTAAACGTCTTCGAAAAGATGTTTTGCCAATATTAACAGAGTACTGGCAAGGCGATAACAAGCCCCTGAGTCGTGGTACATGGTTAATAATAATAGTTTTGACGATGCTATCAACATTACTTGCTCAGATTTTTAAGCGGTGGTGGTCAGCAAGACATGATGATCCCTTGAATTTGGCATACCATGAGGCCTATCAAGTACTACTTAAAGAATTAGAAAAATCAGATACTGCAGGCCATGTGATCAGCTTGTTTTTATTACGTAAATTGAAGCTTCAGGCGCGAGAAGTCACGCCACAAGAACTTCAAATTATCATGAAGGATTCAAAATTATCTGATGATCTTCAAAGGAGATTACTTTCTAGTCTCAAGTTAGAGGAGCAGTCTAGGTATACGGGTGGTACTGGATCATTATCTCGTGAGGATTGGTTGAAACTTGCAAAGCAGGTACAAAGTCAACTTTGATAGGTAATTTTCTAATTAAACCTTGATACTCTTCTTGTACTTATGCTATTTAACTGGCCCTCAACCCAGGAGATGATATGCCATTTTATGAATATCAGTGCCAGAATTGTCATTCTGAAACTGAAGTAATGCAGAGCATTAAAGCCGACGTATTAACCAAGTGTCCCGAATGTGGAGCAGAGGCATTGCGTCGCAAAATATTTCCTGCGGGTATGATTTTTAAGGGCGATGGTTTCTATAGCACTGAATATAGGGGTTCAGATTATGAAGCTGCAGCGAAAAGTGAAAAGGAATCATCTCATAGTCCTGCTGGAAAATCTGATCAATCTGGCAACGGTTCATCCTCATCTGAAAACGGTGAGACATCAAACGGGGCGTCAAGTAATGATAGCTCGAGTACTGAAACATCAAGTGATTCTACATCTAGCTCCGATAGTACCTCACCTACCGAAAAAAAGTCATAAAAAAGTCATAAAAAAGCAATAAACCTTTTGGGATTTCTGGTTTTAGCTTAGAACTAGTATTCATGCTATTTAAGAGCAAGTTTGGAGCATGAAAAAAAAGTCTTTGACAGTCCCAGCTCGGGAAGGTAATATTTCAAGCTCAATTGGGGAGGTCGCCTAGTGGCCAATGGCAACGGACTGTAAATCCGTCGGATTTTTCC
>CAZRWM010000114.1:0-7515 GCA_964603885.1 uncultured bacterium | reverse complement strand
GGCTCCAAAGGGACAACTCGTTTGATAGGTAAGGAGGAAATCAGCATGCCGCCAACATGTACCGAAAGATGTCTGGGAACTCCTCTAATTTCTTTTACCATTTGTGTAAAATGGTTCCAGCGTGGAGTATTGAGATACTCCTTGAAGTCTGCCATTATCTCAAGGTCGTTAAACGCATCATGATCTCTAGAGTTTTTAAGAGTTTTAGAAAGTCGATCGAGTATGTTTTCAGGAATCTCAAAGACTTTACCTACTTCTCTAATAGCGTTACGAATACGAAATGTAACAAAAGTACAAACCATAGCTACATGTTCACTACCGTAGCGTTCATAGACATATTGAATGACCTGTTCTCGATCGGGTCGTCCTGTACCTGGAGTGGATGCAAAGTCAAGATCAATATCAGGGCTTGTTTCTGTTTTTTCGTTTAGAAAACGACCAAAATATAAATCATATTTAATTGGATCAATAGGAGTTATATCCAATAAATAAGCTACTAACGAATTTGCCGCAGAACCTCTACCTTGGCAGCGTACACCTGAGCTCAACGCATATTGAACAATATCCCATACTACTAAAAAATAACCGGTCAGTTGCTTTGCTTCGATTAAATTTAACTCTTCATCCATTCTTTGACGAGCCACTTGACGTCCATCTTTGAATTTACTTTTTATACCACGCTCACAAAGTAAGCGTAGATAGCTATGTGTAGTATGGGGATTTGGAACTTCAAATTCAGGGAAACGATAAGCGCTAAAGTCTAAATTTAAGTTGCAACGATTTGCGATTTTAACGGTATTAATAATGGCTTTGGGTAAATCTCTGAAAAGATCGATCATTTCTTGAGGAGACTTTAAGTAGCGCTCCCAGTTGAGTTGACGTAGTTGCCCTTCTTCATAAATAGTACGGTGCTCTTCGATAGAATATAATACATCAAGTAAGCGTGCTCTTTGCTGTTCATGATAAAGAACATGATTGCTAGCTATGTAATCAATATTGAAAAAATCAGCTAGCTCAAGAGCCATTTCAATAATGAAGTCATCATCCATCTGTCTGAAGCGGTTCAATTCAATAAAAATTTTTGATGAATCGAAGCAGTGCATGTATTTTTCTAGAATTCTGCAGGAGTTCTCCCAATCACCATTTTTTAAGAAAGCTCCTAATTGGCTGAATTGGCCACCTATCAAAACACTCCAGTGACCGGAAAATTCTGCTAAACTATTCCAGTCACTAAGACTTTCACCTTTATCACAATTCATTCGGGCTCTACTTATGGTTTCACAGAGTCTGGCGTAACCCTCTAGATTCTCGCAAAGCAGAACACATTGTTCATCATTCTCAAGTTGTAATTGTGACCCTAGAATCGCTTGAATACCAAGTCCTTGACATTCTTTATAAAATTCCATTGCTCCGTATAAAGCACACTGATCGCTTATTCCGAGCGATTTATAACCTAAAGAATGAGCTCTTCCAGCAAGTTCTGAGGGGCTTGAAGATGCTTGTAAAAAGCTAAAATAGCTTTGTGTATGTAACTCTACAAAATCCATTAATTAATGAAACCTCTGCTGATACCAACGTTGGTCATTTAGGTCTTGGAAGACGTCAATTTCAAAACCATCTTGAAGTAGTAAGCGGTAGTATTGCCTATCTATCGTTTGGGGTTCCCACCAGAAGCTTTTTAGGTGCCATTGTTTCAGAAGACTATAGACTTGGCGCTGGCGTCCTTTGAAAATTAAGCTTACCGGTTCACCAAAATTATTTACTTGTAATTTGATCGGTTTAGGCTTGAGAAGTGGCTTTAATTGATTATATTTTTTTGAAGGTTGAGATTCATGTTTAGGCTTATACTTTTTGCTGGGTAAGCTTTTTGGAACAGTACTTTTATGGTCAAGATATGAACCTAGGGCGTAGCGTCGTTCAGGTAATATGGAATCGGGTTGAACTGGTAGTGTTTTATACATGGGTAATCCCCGTAAAGACATGAATTCGAGCCAGAGATTCAAATGATTACCGAATCGTCTTTTTGAGCCTGGAATTGTTTTCACTAGCGTAGGTTGACGACTAAAATCTTGAACTAGATTACTGATTAAAACCTCAAATTTTTGTACAGGTCGAGTGATTTTTTTTGAGAAAAGACGCAACTTAAGAAGTCGTTCAATTTGATGATAGTGATCGATAGCTTCACTGAAATTTAGAGTGAGTTGTAAAGCTTTAGATTGTTCTGGAAATAATCTTATGAAAAGATGATAAAACTTATAATGCGAATCTCTTAAATCTTGCAATAAAGGCTTTAAAGTTTCTTGAATTGCATCTATTAATTGAAGTGTTCCTGTTAATCCATATTCCATTGATTGGTGTGAGGCGAGGATATGTACACGATTTGCTAAATGAATGGGGCGCTCGTCTTCACCATTACTGAACAGCTTTAAAAGCCGTCCTTGTTCTCCAAATTGCTGAACCAGTTTGGATTTAGAGATTTTATGTAGTTGACTTAGTTTATTCAGACCTAACATTCGTAAACGTTTATGAATAGATGCTTCTAAAGGTAGTTGGGAAATACTGAAATCCTTTATGAACTGTTTCGAGTTTTCGGGAGTGACTACACAGATGCCATTATTGAATCGAAAAACGTATTTTTCAGTATTTGCTTGAGGCTGATATTGTACTGCTAGTCGCGCAATCAGTTTATTTTCTGCTATACCAATACGTACCGGCATCTTGAAGCATACTTCAATTGATTTTTGAATTCTGCAAGTATGCTGCCAAAGTTCTTCAGGCTTAGAATATTTACATAATTCAAGATAAGCAATTCCCAAAGAACTCATTTCGACTTTAGGAGAAAAGCTTTCGAGTAGCTGTAAAAATGATTCGTTAAGGCCCCAGAATTCAGATAGTTCGAATAAACGAAATACTGCTCCCGGACAATTTTTCCGCGCAGTACGTTCTTTCATTCCACGTCGGATACCCCAGTTTCTTGCTTTTGGGCAAGCTTGCAATACGGATAAACCTTCGAGGTTTTTTTGCTCATTTTGGTATGAATTATTTTTATGTTGGCACCATAAACTACGCACTAATTCATGATCTTCAGAACTTACAGGGAATGATAATTTTTTGAGTTCATTTAAACTATTGATGAAAGGACGATTAAAAAACGGTAGGAAAATTTCTCCATTAAAATCTAAAGGGGCAGCAAGATGTTGGCTAAGCTGACTGTCACCGTACCTAAAACGACTAAGTAGAATAAGGCATTCATTGTTTTCGATAGGATCACGACGCAAACTGGTGCGAATTAGAAAGCCGGGTAAGTAGATACATGCAAGCATAAGTATATAATCACCGACACTATGCCGACACAACAAGTAAGATCTCTACTCTATTTAGTAGAGTAGAATTATTAAATTAGGAAATACCAGCTCATAGTATTGTTTAGAAACTTTTGAGAATCGCCTCTAGGTCAACAATCGTAAATGCTTTATTCGGCTTATTCGGTAAGAAGATTACCTCCACAAACTTTTGATTTGTAAAGTCATCATTTGGTAGTCTCACTTTGTAGGGGGAGCCGTCGTGAGTTTGAAAGAATGCGCTACGCTCATTTACATTTTCGATCTGGGCTTCAGTCAATCTTCCATAGCGAAGTATCTTATAAAATCCGTAAGTTCTGAAAGTACCAAGTACAACAAAGAATAATCCAATTACTGGAAATATTGAGGCAATAAAATAAACTACAGGTGAAAGCTTACCACTACTAAAGCCTTCAATTCTCGAAACTTTGGGATTATTTTCTACGAAGATTACTGGTACTTGTGACCCAGTTTTAGACTGATTTGTCTCAAGAATACCGTACGATCTATTCCGGTAGATTTTCTGTTTAGAACTAAATTCATATATGACTTCTGTCACAGTACGCTTGTTAATATTCGCGTTGGTTTTACGAGTATCGATTACCACTCCCATTGTTTTTTTCACACTAGCTGGTCTGAAATCAAGGGCATTGTAATGACTGGTGATGAAGAAGACCGAAAAGAAGAGACCTCCAAATAGTGCGAAGAAAATTCCGACGAGAGTGAAGGTATTCCAGATCAGTTTTTTCGAGAGTAAAGCGACAGAAACCCTTCTGGGAGCTGGTTGATTAAAATCAGGTAATATCATGGCGGAAGTCTAATTTATTGTTAGATTTAAGTCAAAGTAGTGCTCATAAATCGCAAAGATTAAATCTTTCTAAGCAGGTCTAACGCTGAAATCACAGCCCCTTCTACTCTCTCTCCTGGGCACCAATCTCCTGCAGCTGCGAGTCCCATTTGTTGATCATAATAGCTAAGTTCACGTGCTGGTTCTGATGTTCTAGCATAACGCCATCGATGACCGATCAATTCAGCAATTTGGGAAGGATGAATTTTACAGAGAGTCGCCATTGTTTCGATGCACCACGCTTTAAGGTCTTGGTCGAAATTATTTGATGAGAAATCAGACTCAAGATGAATAACGAAGGCAGGGATATGTTGACTTCGTCCAGGTTTTGAATGATTCATTGCCATCCAACTGACTGCATGATTTTTCACTATGGCTGCATCCCATCCGAGATCAATATCCTCCTTAAGCCTAACAAAAAAAGATAGACATGGCTGCATTTTAACTCGCGCCAGATCCTTGATGAAACTACAATTCTTCGGAAACGTGACGACGGATTGAGGTGCAGGGAGAGTGTTGATCACCAAATCAAAGAATCCATAATCTTTTCGTTCGCTAATCAATTCCCAATGCTCCTGGTGGCCTCGTATCGTGTCGATTCTGGTCTCATAATGAACTTCCACATTCTCCAAGAGATGTTTACTCAAAGAGTTCATAGAGGGAGAAGCAACGTAATGCTCATCCTTCCATTCATCGAGGCGCCATGTGTCGTTCTCAAAAACTGCAAGCCGGGGACGCCAGTGGCGAATGACTCCGTCCCGGATTAGCGGTTCAGCAAATGTGGCGAAAAGCTCATCGCGGATTGTAAAGAATTGGGCTCCATGATCAACTTTCCAATCGTTCGTGCGACGCGTCGCCATCCGTCCCCCGGCACCCCGGGATTTCTCAAAAACTTCTACGTTGTGTTTATTTTTGAGTCGATTTGCAAGACAAGCCCCGGCAATACCGGCCCCTATGATTGCGATTCTCATCTAATGACCTTCCGGCCAAAGTTTCTCGAACTCCTCATAACCTTCTTCGGCTAACTTTTTTAACGGTATAAATTTTAACGCCGCGGAATTGATACAATAGCGTAATCCTGTGGGTGCAGGGCCATCCGTGAACAGGTGCCCTAAATGCGAATCAGCATACTTACTGCGAACTTCAATTCTTTTCATGAACAATTTGTAGTCTTTCTTTTCTACTATGTTTTCACGAACCAATGGTGCGTAGAAGCTAGGCCAGCCACTTCCGGACTTGTATTTGTGAAATGAAGCAAACAAAGGTTCCCCACTCGCAATATCAACGTAGATGCCCTCCTCCACGTTGTCATAAAACTCATTGTTGAATGAGGGTTCTGTCGCATCTTTTTGAGTGATATTAAACTGACTATCAGTCAGCTTTTGGGAGAGCTCTTCAGTGCTAGGCCGTGTGTACGTTACTCGACTCATGTGTGCATCAACCACTCGTTTAATGACTGCAGCCTCCGGGGGTTTAGCTTTGGTAGACCATGCACTCTCTAGAAATGCTTCTCTTCCAGACCCCTTCTTGTATCGACTGTAATGCTGGGGATTTTTCTGGTAATAATCTTGATGATATTCTTCTGCGGGGTAAAAGTTTTTGAATGGTACTATCTCGACCACTATAGGACTACTGAACCGCTTAGACTCTTCCAGTGACTTTTTGGAGGCTTTGATCGCAATTTTCTCCGCCTCACTATTGTAGTAGATGGCGGGTGAGTAGTGAAATCCGCGGTCAGCAAATTGACCTCCTGAGTCTGTCGGATTAACTTGTTTCCAGTAATGATCAATGATTTCCCGGAAGCTAATCACGTTTGGATCATAAAATATTTGAACCGCTTCGCGATGTCCGGTACGTCCATGTGCAACATCTTTGTAATCGGGGTCCACCTCGTTACCGCCGGAGTAACCGCTTACTACTGCTTCGACACCGTCAAGCGTTTGGTATGGTTGCTCCATGCACCAGAAACACCCACCAGCCAAGGTTGCTGTCGAAAAACCTTTAAATCGTTCAGGAATAACGAATTTCTGTTCTCTAGATTCCATAGTGCGACTTCCTCCAAACCATGTATCTGAGCTGAAGCCAATCATAAATGTTACTCCGCTGAGAAACAGCAAAAAGCTCCGAAAGGTTCCAACCACACGATCTCCTCATTATTGACACTCATGCTTAGCATTTCACGTCAAATGCTCTTATGCCATATATGGTCCAGTACGAGACTACAAAGTTATAAATTAAAATCATATCGTTTCATGAAGTAAAAAATATTTGATACACTCTAGGATCTATGAGCAAAACACCATATACCCCATCAGACGTAGCGCGAATAGTCAAGGTTGGCCATCAACAATTTGAAAATGAGGCCCAAGTTAGATCCATACTAGGACAAGACGGAGTTGCTATTCGGCTTGCATCGTGGGAACCCTATTTATCAAATAGAGATACGGTCAAAGGAACCATACTGATGTTAAATGGCTTTACTGAATTTATTGAAAAATATAGTGAAGTGGTCCAAGAATTTCGTGAACGAAATTACCACGTTGTTTCCTTCGATTGGCGAGGACAAGGACTCTCTAGGCGCTTTTTGGAAGATAGACAAAAAGGTTATGTAGATAGCTTTTCTAAAATGGTAGCTGATGCAACAGAAATCTACGACTCTTTCGTTAAAGCTCTACCTAAACCGCATATTCTATTTGGTCATTCAATGGGAGGTTGCGTAGGTATGCGGGTTTTACAGAAGACAGATTCAACCTTCGATTACGCAGTATTATCGGCGCCAATGTTTGGCTGGGATTATCCCGCTGTGGTGGCACAATTTGCAGCTATTTGTATGATGTGGGCCGGGCGCGGCAAAGAATATGCTATGGGCGTTGGTCCTCCCGGACCTGACAGCGAAATGGAAGCTAATATCTATGATCGTCTAACCTCTGATTACATGCGGATTAAAAGAATCTGTAAGTATTATCGGGCGGAGCCGAGATTTTGGATGGGTGGACCTACCTGGAAGTGGGTTTTCGAGGGTGCTAAGCACATGCGTAGAGTGATGAATCCGCACAATATGGATAAATTATCTGTACCAACACTATTAGTCAGTCCCTTGGATGACAAGATTGTTGATCCAAAATACCATCAATTCGCTTCAAACTTATCCAGAAAAATCACTCTCATAAAAGTACCTGGCTGCAAGCATGAAATCCTTATGGAAACCGATCCTTTGAGAGAAATTTTCTGGGATAATTTTGATCAATTTGTGAATGACGAAAACAGTAATACCTAATTGTCTGTGCCCACTTTGTCATGCAAAAGATTTGATTGTTTATCACATTG
>CAZRWM010000113.1:0-7591 GCA_964603885.1 uncultured bacterium | reverse complement strand
GCGAAAAATACTGAATAACCTCCAAACAGAAACACCATAGACAGAGCCGTGTACCGCGACCGTTTGGAAATAGCGCGATGTTCCTCCCAATCTCGAATGGCAGGACCAAATTGTTTGTTATTGAGTAACCAGCGGTACCACTTATCAGACGACTTAGCAAAACAACTTGCAGCTAAGATTAGAAAAGGTGTCGTCGGCAGGACTGGCAAAAAAGCACCTATGGCACCCAGACCCACAAAGAAGAGACCCAATATTTTGTATAGTGTAGATTTACCCATAATTAAGTGTATTTTTACTCCCCGGCTGTATATTTTATCTCGTCCAAGCCCATCTGACTACTTGATTAAATCTGGATCACTCTTTGAACAATATCTTAGAAGCACCATAAACTATTTCCATGCAAAATATATTTACTATAGATACCACCTTTACAGATTGTCTTACACCCGATTCCATCGCTGAAAATTACACGAGGCAGGTACCCAATGCATTTTATTCTTGGGTCACACCGGAGCGTTTCGACAAGCCTACATTAATTTCAATTTCTAGCGAAATGTCAGAAGAGCTTGGACTAAGCAAAGAGTTCTGTGAATCAAACGATTTTGTGAAAATTTTTAGTGGCCAAAAACTTATCCCGGGCACACGAAGTTATGCCATGAATTACGGAGGCCATCAATTCGGCAACTGGGCTGGTCAGTTAGGTGATGGTCGGGCCATCATATTGGGAGATGTGGAGGGAAGCTCGGGGCGTAAATGGAGCCTACAGTTAAAGGGAGCCGGACCAACACCTTATTCTCGTCAAGGAGATGGACTAGCCGTTTTACGATCATCGGTGCGCGAATTTTTGTGCAGCGAGGCCATGCACCACCTAGGTGTGCCTACTACGAGGGCACTTAGCTTGATTACGAGTGGCGACGAAGTTCTTCGAGATATGTTTTACGATGGTAATCCTGCTTATGAAACCGGAGCTATTGTTTGCCGAATGGCTCAAAGTTTCATACGCTTTGGGAATTTTCAATTGTTCTACTATCGGCGTGAAAATGAAGCGTTAAAACAGCTCATTGAATTTGTCTTAGAAAATTACTCGACTGAGCTTGAAGGTGATTTGAAAACTAAAACATTGAAATGGTTTGAGGAAGTTTGTGACAAAACCATGGCAATGATTGTTGATTGGATGAGAGTAGGATTCGTACATGGTGTTATGAACACTGACAATATGTCTATTCACGGAATTACTATAGACTACGGACCTTATGGTTGGCTTGAAGACTACAATCCGGGGTGGACTCCTAATACTACGGACTCTAGCATGCGCCGCTACTGTTTTGGTGAGCAACCTCAAATTGCTCAATGGAATTTGTGTCGTCTAGGAGAAGCCCTAAATGGTGTGGTCGATGATATAGAAGCCCTTCAGAATATCCTAAAGAGAGCCGCCAGCAAGTTTAGCGAAGCATGGCAACTAATGATGATGTCAAAATTAGGCTTGGATACCTTTAATGCAGGTGATCAGATTTTATTACAAAATCTTAATGAGGTTTTGCAAACCTCGGAAATTGATATGACGCTATTCTACAGGAAGTTAGCTGTTTGGAATCCAAATGATAATGTAGACAAGCTGCGAGAGCACTTCGAGCCCGCTATTTATGATATGAAGAATTTTGAGTCAAATTCCTTGACTCACTTAGCGAGCTGGCTCACGTTGTATGCCAATAGAATCGATACATGCTCTCTAGATCGCAGCACCCGTGAGGAAAGAATGAATAAGGTGAACCCGCTTTATGTCTTGCGCAACTACATTGCTCAACTGGCGATAGATGAAGCAGATGATGGCAGAAATCAGAGAATTTATAGAACACTTCAGGTTTTGCGAAATCCATATGAGGAACAATCTGGCTGCGAAGAGTACGCTGCTCGAAGGCCCGAATGGGCTCGGCAACGAGCCGGCTGCTCGATGCTTTCGTGTAGTTCATAGAGCTTTTTTTAGAACAATGATGAAACTTTATGAGCTTATGACTTACTATATGTGTAGCGAGCCTTACAATGGAGTAAAAGATGCCTCTTAAATTGAAATCCTTTCTTTCTGCCCTCTCAGTTACAGTATCCTTAAATTTATTGACTGGCTGCGGAGGAACATCTTCAAGTAGTTCATCGAGTGTACCCGCCCCTCAACCGTCTTTTAGTGTTTCTGGAGTGGTATCTGATGGAGCGATTAGTGATGCAACTGTATGGCTTGATTTGAACAACAATGAAATTAATGACCTAGGTGAGCCATCGACTCAGACTGATGCCCAGGGCAATTTTTCGATAGAGACGTTGGAAAACATTGATCTCAACGTTTTCATCCGTGCTATGGGTGGCACGGATACCGGGACAGGCTTGGAATTTGAAGGTGTCCTTGAGGCCCTTTCACAGACCGATAACGAAAGTCTAACGCAGATGATAACTCCTCTCACAACCTTGAAGGCCAAAGGTATGGTGGAAGAAGAAATAAGGGCGATGTTTCCTGAACTGCCGCCTGGCGATATTGATAAAATGAATCCAAATGAAAACGAAGTGGTGGAAAGAATTGGAGTAGTTGTACACAGCACGATAGCCCAATTGACGCAAGCGACCAAACAGGAACGAACTGATGCAGCCATAGCAGACGTTTACGAAGACTTTGCTAAAGAGTTTAAGGGCAATCAGGCGAACTTCGAAAATTTACCTCTCGAACGAATTATGGAAGACAGTACAGCAGCTGTGGAATCGGCGAAAGCGAGTGCGATTAAAACTATGATAATGGATACTACCCGCGACATGCTCGATTTAGACGTGTCTGCGGAAGATTATGATATCAAAATGAAAGAATTACAAACCTTCGCAATTAAGGATATCAACGTTAACATAGATAATTTTGTCGAGTCAAAAATGACTGAAGATGATTTCATGAGTATCACAAAGAGTGTACGGGACGGAATTATTCAACAAAAGATTAGTGATGTGAGTGATCAGATTACAGATCAAATTACCGACCAGGTTATGTCCGATAATGCTGACCAAATAGAAGCGATCAGGCAACAGATGGAAGAGGATATAAAGGCCGACCTTAACTTTGAACAGGAGGTTGAGGGAATCGACTCCGGACTAGTCGAGACTACGGAACAACAGGTTGTTAACCAAGTAGAAGACCAGGTACGTGATCAGATCGAGCAATCGATTACTGATCAGGTCCAAAATACTATTACTAGCGACTTTGTTAACTCAAATACAAATGGCGGTACGATCGACAATCAGGCAATTCAGGGGATTGCAGATACGATAAAAGATAATATTAGTTCTCAGTATGGTTTCGATTTCAGCGACTATTTTTACGGCTACAGATCGCGTTCTATAACCCGGTAACAAATTGCAGGCGTCGATGATGCCGTTTCGAAATCTAAATTTTCTGTACTGTAGGTGGCCTACTTCAAATCTCTGCGAAGCTCGTACAGTTGCTGGAACTTCCTCATTGTTATGATGTGGTCGGGGTAGACCCAGTAATCGGCATGGTCTCTAATTACGTTTGTCCCACAATGAATTTCGCCAGCCAAATTATGATAGGCCATATCATCTAAAAAATGAGACTTCAGAGATACCTGATTCAAGGTTTCACGAATGTAGTCATTAAGCATAGGCATTTGAGCATCAGGTATTACCAGATGATTGGCTAAGACAAGCATGTTTACAACGCCCGGTAGAAGAGCTACGCAGCGACTTAGCGTATTGCCGGACTTACGGCCCCTAAATATTGTAGGTAGACTTATAACTGAAAACTGTCGCTCGGGAGTTCCAGTAACCGCCTTGATTCGTTCCTTCAATATCACGATATTACGATCAATCAATCTTGAAATCTCATCATTCAGAGCAATCAGTTGATCTAATCGAATTTTTTGATCATTTTCCTCATTACTTAGGAGACCTCTGCCAAATTTCCACTTCAGAATATCTGTGTTATCACTCAAATCAAACTCAGATACATTCGCCATACTTTTACTGAAACTATTGAGCTTGGCGTGTAATTCTCGAATTGTGGATCGATACTCAGGATTTGTTTTGTTCAATTGTTCAGAGCTAGCGTTTTTTATCAAATCGAAAGCCAGAGAAGGGTCGGCTTTAATTATAGTGTAACCACCGTCTGCACTAGCATTAGGTACAAATGAAACGTACTCATCTACATGACCTACAAGCAACCACTTCGTGTCCAGGATCGCACGCTTGTTCTGATAACCATGTTTGTCAAAAAGCCTTCGTAGCTTGGAAGTGGATGTGCTCCCTAATACCAAGACATTGTCGGGTGTAACCTCTATGTTACCGCCATAATCACCCTTGTTTCCTCTAGCCGGATTTTTTATATAATAAGCGTCCCACAAATCAGCAAATACCTTTGGAAGACCAGCCAAACCTCTGCCTCGATTAGAATCTAAAATCAACTGTTGTAAATCATCTTTACCCTTAACCTCAGCGACAGCGATTTCACCCCAATCTTGCATCCATTGGTCTGCCGTGAAAAACCGAGAATTGATTTCAACTAATTTCCCGTATAATCCTTGGGCTTGTAGTTGAGATTTAAAACTATTAGCAGCCCCGGAGCTTGTTGTGATGACATGAAGTTTCAAATCCATACGGTCTGATTGCTCATTAATAGTTTGAATCGTATCAATTAAATTGTCGACAAAAGGAGCCGTAGCACCATTACGAACAACGATGACCTTTTTGGGTATGTTATTGTTACTCATCAATCTTATTTTGCCTAGTTCACCCTGCTGAACTTCACGAATTGATATGCCCTGCTGGGCGAAAAGGGCAGGAGTAATTACCAAACAAAAAATATATAAAAAGCCAAGAAGAGAATTCATGTCACCTCATTTCCTTGGGGCAAAGTTTAAGAACATTAAAGAGGCTGTCAAGTGGTCGCTTTCTAGGTACTTAAACAAACAGTTTTAACAAAACATTCATTACAAGGTAAAATGTCGTCAACAGGAATACATGTTACAGCCTCGTACATACAATATTAAAGCCTTTCTGATCTTTTTTGTCTTTTGTCGTGTCCATACTTTTTCTAGTGAATTCACTGACTTATTTACTACTTATAAAGATATCGAAACTATTACACCTGATTTAGTAGTCTCTGAAACTGTGCTTCAAAATAATGAATATCTTCTAGCACTAAAAATTCAAATGAAAGGCCAAAAATTAGACCGCTATCTTTTCTATACAAAGCAAAATGATGGCTATCGATTTGATGGCGACCAAGTCACAGCTTATCCACAAGCCTTTTATGTATTACTCCATCAACTGCAAAGCGCATGGACTTTAAATCAAAAAAAACTACAATTACTGTCATGGATGCGCTTGAGTGATATGAAAGATCATGAGCTAGAATCATTTTTTATCGAAAAGTATAGAATTTTTGAACAACTTTCTTCGCTAAGCAATCAATTGGACCGTGACATAGAGATTCAAGTGAATACCAAATCGGAAACCAAAGAAGAATTAGAGAATTCTGATGCTCGTTTATTACAAATTTACCTTGAAGATCTTGGTCTTAGACATGCCACTTGGATTTCAAAACGTAATTGCCTTGATCTAGAAATTGGTGGTATGAATGGGCACAGACTCGGCTTTATGTATTGTGAAAGTGAATCAAATTTTCCCAAACTATCTCGCCTCGGCTTCTATTATATCGACCATCTGAAGCCGGGGTGGTTTTTTTACAGACGATTTCTTACAGACAATGAGGAGTGGTGAGTGATATTAGAAAACTCTAAATCTAGATTGAGTCTAGAGATTGATAATTACGAATATATTTTTTCAAACGACCCTGAAGAAGCTGACCTACTAAGTATCCAAATTGGTATAGAAAATGAAGATCACCTTTTTAATTTTTCGGGACATGCAATTCAAAGATCGATTTTGAATGAATTTTCTCAGTGGTTAAAAAACTGCTCGGAAGGTGAAAACTATCAGTTAGGAGAGGAAGGACCAATCTTCTCCAGAACAAATCTTGGACTTAAAATTGAATTTTATGAAGAAAGTCATGAAGCTGATGACAATTGTTTAAGTCAAACTTTTGAATGCGAGACTACGGACCTGCTTGACTCGTCAGAACAAATTCAAGTCCAGCTAAGTAAATTTCCAAGTCGACTCAATTAATTTCTCAGATCTATGTTTACAGATATATATAAAGTAAGTCTTGAGGAAACTGGCCTACTCTCTATTAGTGCAAGGCCACGAGGTCACGAATGGCTTGAAGACGAAATCAATGCATGGGGCAAATCTGGTATTAAGCATGTAATCAGTTTACTTGAATTAAAAGAAGCACTGAGTTTAGGTCTTCGTGATGAAGCGTTCTTTACGAATCGAGCTCAAATGAGATATACCAATTATTGTATCCCCGATATGCAGGTACCAGTTAAGACGCACGACTTTATCGATTTGGCTCTTAATCTATCGCAAGACATTCAATCGGGTGATTGGGTTCATATCCACTGCAGATCAGGGATCGGTCGAAGTGGCGTTATGGCCAGTACGATTCTCTATTTTTTAGGATATGAGCCAGAGCAGACCCTTAGTGTCTTAAGCCAGTGTAGAAAATTACAAATACCAGACACTGAAGAGCAAAAAAGCTTTATTTTAGACCTACCAAAATTAATGGAAACTTGCGATTTTATCATCTCTCATTAAGAGCTTTGTCTAATTTAGTTTTTAGCTCTTTCTGTAGTTCATCGATTTCGCGGTGCTTCAAGCTAGTCCCAGGATTCATACCGATAAGTAAATCAGATTCTTCTATCGAATTCCTAGCTTTATCCCATTGTTTTTTTTCAATAAAAAGCATCGTTTGTAGTTGCATTATTGGAATTAAATCCGGTTCAAATTCGGTCTTCATATTTCTCTCGATGAGTACCTTAGCTAATTCTAAATAACTACTCGCAGCACTATATTCACCTAAACCAAGATGGTATTCACACCATCTTACATAATGCATTGGAATTTTAAGTCCTCTACGAATGAATATATTGTCTGCCTCACTTAGATGTTTGCGTGCCTTAATCCAATACTTCCTTCGAACCTCTAGTTCGCCAAGCACCGATAGAAATTGTCCTTCAATCATTGGGCGTTCTGTACCGGGAATCATCTCAATCCAGCTTAATCCTTTTTTGTATAAATCCAGTGCGGCGGACCAGTCTTTCAGACCTAAAAGTATTTTGCCTTCCACATCTAATAAATCTAAATGTTTTGATAAGGTGATTTTTCTTGTGAAAAAATATTTTCGAATCTTTCTACTGTAAATTAATGCTTCCTTTAATCGATTACAGCGCACATTAGATCTAACCATCTTTTGCCATACGCCTGCTCTACTAAATCCAGGCTTATCACCTTTCAAGCTAATAATTGACAAAGCTTCCTTGTATAACGGAATGGCCGCTTCACAACGATTTTGCTTTTGTAGATGATCTGCTAAACTCATTTGGGAACTTGCAACGACGAGACTGTTCGGACCATAAAATGATTTACGAAAATTCACTGCATCTCTAAACAATTTTTCCGCTAAATCGTAATGGCGTAGTTTATA
>CAZRWM010000112.1:0-7685 GCA_964603885.1 uncultured bacterium | reverse complement strand
CTAGCCCCATATATTTTGAAGCTAAAGCCCATCTCGCAGTAAAAAGCGATAGAATTAAAACTATGAATGTTGGATCAATACTCATTTTGTAATTTAGATCGACAAATTGGATGCACTACAAACTAATTTAATCTAGGATATTAGTATTTACCTGTTGTTACTAGTGGATATTCAATGATTGTTATCGAAAGCATTCAGTCTATCGGACCTTGGGGAATAAGCAAAGCACTAGACTCCCCCCTGAAAAAACAACTTTTTGAAAATGATTTCTCTAAACTCCCATGGCAACATTCTAGGAAGTCTCTGGAAGAACAAATTCTTACCGACTCTATTGATGGATGTATTAATCATAATAACCTTGATGATGAATTACAAAAAACTATAAAGACAAAACATCTACCTCGCGATACCCAGTTTGCAATCCAACTACTAAAACATTTACCCCAATTAAAAAAATCCGGATTAGTATGTGCAGTATCGCACTCTGAAAATCCTCGAGATCAAGAGATTTTCTTTGAACAAAAGTCACCTCCAAGACTACGACAAAAGAATCCACGCACAAACATCGACCCGCACTATTTTCTGAAAAACTCACAGAACCAATTTATGGCTAACATAGCAATTTACTTTGGATTACATGGAGACAGTGTCAATCTATGCGGTCCCAACAGCTCATATGACGCAATTGAGTCTGCATTCAGAAGTATTTCAAGTGGACTAGACGACGAAATTATATTTGCTGGCTCCTTTACTTATAACCCTGCCATTATTTCACTACAGTTATCTACAATAATCCAATCTGCTTCAGATTTTTTCAAGCTAAACCAGGTGTCGTTCAATGAGTGGATTGGTGTAACCCGGTTGAAGAAATCAAATAAAATCAAACCTAACGAAATTGCTATATTAGCTTTAGATCGCAGTCGATTAGATATTTGCTCTAATGTTGAAAGTCAAATTTTTGAAGCCATAGAAAAAATAGTCAAAATAGCCAATAAAACCATCCGGCAAATTGACATGATTTTAATCAATGACCCCCTAAATATATGGTTGCTGGAGCACCTTACCACACTAAATTTTTTCCAACCCGAGATTAAAATAATTGATTTTTATGAACGTCTGGGAAATAGTCTACACTGTACCTTCATCCAATGTTTAGAATTTGCACAAATGATTTTCGACAATAATCAAATACCTACTAGAATCCGAAATGATTTTAGACAGAATACGAATTTATTCCAAACGATTGAAGACAATAGCCGTTTTGAAGGCCAATGCGCTTTAATCATTTGTTCGAATTCGATAGACGAGCTTCACATGGGCCTAATTGAGAGATATTCAGATGATGCATGAAGAACGGCACTCATTCTCCACTAGCCATACCGGCGAGGAACATAGCCTCAGTATAATTCAAAAGCTACTAACCGAGTTAACCGGCTACGATGGCAAAATCTCAAAGGAACATTCGCTCAGCGAAGATATAGGGCTTGAATCTTTAGATTGGTTAGACTTCTTTTCTAGATTAAAAAACTACACTAGAAGCAAACTATCAAACAAACAATTGAATCAAGTTATTCAGATAGCCCTAAAATCTTCTAGAACAGAGGATTTACAAATGGATACCTCTCTGTTATCAAAGCTAAAAGTATCGCATATTCAAGCTTTTTTAGATCAACAACTTTATCATCCTCTCCATAATAAGAACTTTAATTACTCGAATTGGAAAGAACGTTTTTTTCCTACAGAACAATCAAATCAACCGGTATACCAAACGTGGGAAAATTTAGCTCGTAAGCTAATGAAAGGAGATCACTACCTTAAAAATCGAAAAGTTGAATCTGAAGGTAGAGAAATGGAAATTTTACAATTTTATTGGCTACATGATGAGTTAGGAGTTCTGGTCCTTGAGGATGCTTTGAGTAATTCAACTGATAAATGTGGAACAATTGATGCCGTAAAATTAACTTTAGCTAATTTCTTACAAGATGAAAACTTCCTCTACAAACTAAGACTTGAACTCGCTCAAAAGTGCCTGCATCATGCTGATAACGCCCTCCGTCGAATAGATAATACTGGAGATGATTGGAACTGGGTAATTGAGGATTTTATCTATGCTAAATTAAATTTTCGTAATCTCGATTTATGGTTAGATTTTGGTTATTTGAGGAGACCTCAAAATGAAGAACAAAAAGAGTATTTATTGGGAGTTTTAAAGCGAAAGATCATAGACTTTATTCGTGAACGATTACATCAAATTCTAATTATTTGGAGCTCAGAAAATAATCGGGATTCAAGTCTAAATATAGTACAGCAGTGTCACAATTACCTTGACCAACAATATTCAGGTTTTACTCAAGAATTTAGAGCACTATTTCATGAGGAAATTTTTCATGACGTCAATCTAGAGTCTATCTTGAAAAAAGAATATTTTGAGTTCTTGCCAAAAAGCGATCAGTCTAATAATCAAAAAAAAGAAGATAATGTGAGATTTGAGAGTCTCGCTGTCTCACTAGATCAAACCTATGAAACTCAGTCTAAATCTGAAAGTATTGATGATCGAAAGTCTAATACCGCTTTCATGCTTGAATTAAAAATTCTTCAAGAAAAGTGGAGATCGCCATTAAATTTTTTAATACGTTTTCCGCAATTAGGCTCGGTTAAGGAGAGGATTTCAATATTAATGACCACCCAAAATGATTGGGAGAAGTTTCTCCAGCAGAATATCGAAAAGCAATCCGAAAGATTGAAAATTATATTCTTCGCAAGCTTGTTTCAGGAAAATGAGTGGAGAAAATTTATTTTCGAAAACCACTTTCTTAAAACGGTATTAAACTGGCAAGATTTACAATTAAAACTTAAAAAACAAGATCATAAAAAGCTCATAGAGAGAATTGAAGATGTTTGGGCTGGAATAGACCTAAATATACATGGATATGATTTCCCAGCCCTAGAAATTTTCATTCGATTTGGTTTGAAAATATTTGAGAACGATTCATCTCATAAACTATTTAACTGGCTCTCGAAACCATCAGATCAAGATTTAATTAATCTAACGGAGTCAAATGAAATCCAATCATTGAGTCGATTGTTACAGTAGGTTAATAAAATTTATAGTGGAATCTACCTTTATTCACATATCAGGCCGAGGAATCTGTGGTAGTAGTGGCACATCGTGCCTCGATTTCATGGAGCATTTAAAGACAGGGGTTTCCTCCATCAAAACAAAATCTAATCCAATTGGTAGTCTAATACAAACTGCCAGCATCTTAGATCAGTCCAGTCTTAATAATGAATTCAAAATTTATAACATGATTCAAATGGCTCTTTTTGAAGCCCTCCACTCTGCAGGCCTTTGGGATGCAAAGCCCTGGCAACTACAATCTCCTAAAAATCTTCAAAGTAAAAGAAATGAATTTAGTTTAAGCATTAGTGGATTACCAAGAAAAATTGGTATTTTTTTAGGCGTTTCTGAACAGCCCGAATCATTCGTTGGTCAAAAAGATTACAGAAATTTGTACAAATATCATCTGCAGACCTTTAGATCTGAAGTTGTACAAGATCGCAGGATATCTAATGGATATAAAAATCAAAATTGTCTGGCAAAGTTTATAAGACAACTCATTGGTAAGAATTCTGAAGGCCCTGATGTCACAATTCGTAATGCTGGTGTCTCCTCAATGCAGGCTGTTGGCGAAGCATATAAAGCAATCAAAAGCGGAGAAGTTGATATAGCAATAGCTGGAGGAGTTGAGGAATATTCATTGCGTACAGGGTTAGGTTTGACAGCTTGTAATCTACATTCGAGAACAGCTAAAGTAGAAGACTCCTGTCGTCCATTTGATGTAAATCGCCAAGGAATGGTACTTGGAGAGGGTAGTGCCTTTTTAATTCTTGAAAGTGATTTAAGTCTTGAAAGACGCCGAAGAAAGGGTTTTGCTTTGATAAAGGCGTATGCTGGGAGCAATAATTCATATCGTCTTAATAGCTATCCCCCTTCAGGGGCAGGCTTAGCTAAAGCGATGGATAAATGCTGGCAGTTAGCCGGTCAACCTAAAGTTGACATTATTATTTCGCATGGAAGTGGTACGCGAGGCGCAGACTCCAGCGAATGTGCGGCTATCCAAGCTTGTTCATTTAAGCAAGCCTGGATTCAATCAATTAAAAGTTTTACGGGGCATACCATGGCAGCAGCGGGAGCTTATAATCTAATTGCCGGAGTCTTACAGCAAGAGCATAAATTCTATACGCATACCTTACACTTGAAAAAACCGGACCCCCATTGCGAACTAAATCACATACCAGGGGGTGGTTTACGCGAAAGAGTAAATTGTCTCCTGACAAATGCAATCGGCTTTGGGGGTACCAATTCATGCATCGCCCTCGAATTCATTTAACTACCTTAATATGGCTGCCACTAGGAATTAAATTTCTGACCTAGATTAATCATTTCCACAGCTGCAACTGCTGCTTCATAGCCTTTATTTCCCGATTTGACTCCAGCTCTTTCTATGGCCTGTTCCAAATTGTTGGGGGTAATCACGCCATAAGAAGCAGGAAAATCCTCTGTCAACATGACATCCTGTATGCCACTGGCGTTCTCGCCAGCAACAAAATCGAAATGTGGCGTTGCTCCTCGTATTACAGCACCTAAACAGACCGCTCCATCGTATTTACCGCTGCGAGCAACCTTTTGTAGTATGTAGGGAATTTCATAAGCCCCGGGAACTTTTATGATATCTATATTTTGTTCTTCCACCCCATGACGCCGAAGACCCTCTGTTGCACCCTCAACTAGTGCCGCTGAAATAAAACTATTAAAGCGAGCTTGAATGATTGCTACTCGAAGCCCTTTTCCGTCCAAATGTCCTTCAATTACTGCCATGTTGGCTCCCTTATATCATATTTGCTTTAAGATATGACCCATCTTCTCTTTCTTCGTCCTAAGATAGTTTAAATTACATTTTTTAGGAGCTATCTCGATAGGGACTCTTTCTACAACTTCCAGACCATATCCTTCTATACCTATTATTTTTCGGGGGTTGTTAGTTATTAGTTTCATTTTACTGATGCCCAATGCCCTCAGAACTTGCGCCCCAACCCCATAGTGTCGAAGATCGGAGGGAAATCCAAGTTTCTGGTTTGCTTCAACTGTATCGTAACCTTTTTCTTGCAATTGATAAGCCTGAATTTTGTGTTTTAAGCCGATGCCTCGCCCCTCTTGTTTTAAATATAAAACAATCCCACAGCCTTCTTTCTCAATCATTTGTAGGGCTGTTTTAAGTTGATCGCCACAATCACATCTTAACGAACCGAAAATATCACCAGTAAGACATTCGCTATGTACACGCACTAGGCAGGGATCGCAGTTGGCCGGATCTCCTTTGACAACAGCAACATAGTCTTTATTATCTACTGCTGAGGAAAAAACCCTAATTGAGAACATACCGAAATCCGTGGGTAATTCGGACTGAGCCACTTCTGTAACTAATGATTCATTCTTCATGCGATATTCAATGAGATCACGTATAGTTACTATTTTAAGATCGTATTTTTTCGCAAACACAATTAGCTCAGGCATTCTGGCCATGCTACCGTCTTCATTCATGATTTCGCAGATGATACCAGACGGCTTTAAGCCTGCTAACCTCGAGAGGTCAACTGATCCCTCCGTTTGACCAGCGCGTTCAATCACTCCCCCATCTCTAGCTCTTAAGGGGAAAATATGCCCGGGCCTCACAAAATCTTCTGGACGAGCATCACTCAGAGTAGAATCTTTAATCGTCTTATATCTATCAAACGCTGAGATGCCAGTAGTGATACCATTGGCGGAGTCAATACTTACAGTGAAAGCCGTCTGAAAAGTGCAAGTATTATCCTGCACCATAGGATTAAAGCCTAACTGCTCAGCCCGCTGGTTGGTCATGGTAAGACAAATCAACCCGCGGGCTTCCTTAGCCATAAAATTAATAGCTTCAGGAGTCACAAATTCGGCGGCCATGCAAATATCGCCTTCATTTTCACGGTCAGGGTCGTCTACTAATATATACATTTTACCCTGACGTATATCTTCAAGGGCCTCTTCGATTTTATTTACACTGAATTCTGGCATAATCATTGCCCTACTGAACTTATGAAGCCTGCATTAGCAAGTGTTCTGAAGTTAATATCGCCCGCAGTCTCAGAGTCACCATTTTCAAATTTTAGCTGCCGAGCAACATATTTTCCGAGAACATCTGCTTCGATATTAACATAGTCGTCAACTTGTCGTTCTCTCAAACTCGTCTTCTCCCAAGTATGAGGCACAATCATGAAGTCAACCATATTTCCTGAAAAGGAATTAATAGTCAAAGATATTCCATCCACTGCTAGGCTACCTTTAGGAATAATGTAAGGCAATTGTTGTTGAGGAATTTCGAGTCGTAATAGCCAGAACTCACCCTGCTGTTCAAAGACATGAATCCTTGAGGTGCAATCTACATGTCCTAACACAAAATGACCTCCTACCTTATCGCCAACTTTAAGGGACCTCTCAAGGTTAACAAGCTGACCTGAAAGCACTGATTTTTGGTTCCAACGCGATTGTGTCTCATGACTAACATCAAATTCACAGGTCTTCTGATGATGACTGAAATTGACGACCGTTAGGCACACACCGTTTACAGCAACACTATCGCCCAGCTCAACATCCTCAAGTACTTTGTTACAGCTGACTACTAAACGGGTAGTGCTAACCCAATCTTTAACTACTCCGACTTCTTGGATTAAACCAGTAAACATTTCTCCGCCTAACTTTTCACATATATCAGTTTTACCGTATCACCTATAGTCTTAGACGACTTCAACTGAAATGGCAACTCACGATTCACCATGAAACTATCAATTCCATCACTTGCAAAAAACTTTGGTCCGATGTACACATGCAAAGAATCTACGAGATTGTGTTTCATCAGGAAGCTATTTATGATTCTGCCCCCCTCAACATAGAGACTTATGATTCCTCTACTTCTTAAAAAATTGAACACGAATTCCCACTGATCCAAACGGGATAATTTCTTTCCAAATTGAATTACCTCGTTCGAAAGTTTTGGAACATTTGTAGAGCTAAAGAGTATAGTACTAGGATTCTGAAAGATTCGTAAATCAAGCGGTATATCGCCGACCGAATCAATAATTACTGGTATGGGAGAAGGCCCTCTAACATGGCGTACATTAAGTAACGGATCATCCACTAGAAGCGTTCCTTTACCAACCAAAATCGCTTGATTCAGACTTCGCTCTCGATGGACATCTTTTCTAGCATCAAAACAAGTGATCCACTTAGAGGTAAGATCTTTCCGAGACACTTTTGCGTTGATTGTTTGCGCCACCTTCAGTGTTACATGCGGACGACCCTCAAGAATATGGGTAAAAAAAACATTGTTGAACTGCCGTGCCTCTTTATCCATTAAACCGGATACGACTTCAATTCCATTCTCCTCGAGAAATTTACCTCCACCTGAAGCTACAGGATTATTATCTTGTGTTGCATAAACGACTCTTTTAATACCAGCCTCAAGTATAGCCTTCGTGCATGGTGGAGTCCTTCCATGATGATTGCAGGGTTCAAGGTTTACATAAATTGTAGCTCCAAACGGATTTTCGGTACAATTTTTGATTGCGTTGACCTCAGCATGATCTTTGCCACAAGC
>CAZRWM010000111.1:0-7739 GCA_964603885.1 uncultured bacterium | reverse complement strand
AAAGAGAATGTATCTCAAAGAGGAGTATAGGTAAAGCTTACTCAATCTGATTAAAATGAAACTTTTATACATGGTTTTAAAGGCTTTTGAACGTCTTTGGTATTTGAAAAATAGGGGTTCTTATAGGCTTTAGATTTAGTAGTGTTTTATTTTTTCTAACTGCCCAATCTCGTTATAATACTTCCACTTACCTTCTTTTTTACCATCCTTTAGAGAACCAAAACTCTTTAAATTTCCATTATCGTAGTAAGTCTTTTCTTGAAAACAACCAGAGGGGAATAAAGAAGTGATACAAATTAGAGGAAGTAGTTATTTCGTCATTCAATAGGTATACCTACAGGATCTTTGTGAAGATTTCTGCATTCTCAGATATAGCAAGAATGAGAGCGGTCTTACTAGTAACAGCGGAGTTAGTTGCCCTGTCTGACTATTCTATTCATTTATTAAGTTCAAATAAGATCAGAATTCTAACTTCTTGTGAAGATTACCTTCATTGTCGTAAATCTCAACGGCCATCAGTGAACCATGCTCATTAAAAAAGCTCCAGGCGCCCACTTCTGTTTGTCCAGAGATCGCTTTACCGGTACATCTCACCCTGCCATTTGAATGATAAAGAGTGATTACACTTTCTTCATCACCTTGATTATCAATAAAGGAGACTGATTCTGTCATGTAACAATGGTTGCTATGGTCTAGACTCTTAAACAGGCATTTACCATCACCAAACCAGCTCTTGGTAGTTGCATCATCATCCATGCTGTAAGCTAGTTCATCATTTTCTAGCGGGTTATTCTGATCAATGTCTATATTACTCATAACGATGCCCTTCTGATTTTTCTAAATGTTAGAATTATAAGTCTAGCAATATTTTGCTTACCATCAAGATCATTTTGGTGCTTGATTTGTTCTAGCTTGAAACCATTATTTTCGGCCATAACTTTATATTCTGCTTGTTGATGTACGTAAGCCGGTATTTTGAATTCTTTCTTTTCTAGGGTAAATTTGGCAGTCTTACCTATTGATTGTCTATCAGGGTGCAACTCTGAAACGTACATCAGACCGTTGTCTTGTAGACATCGTGAGGCCTCACAGAAAACCGAACTTAAGTTTTCAATATGCTCTAACACAAGGTTAAAGCTTATAAGATCGAACTGATTCGATTGAACGGGCCATTTTTTATTAATGTCTGAAATAAAAAAGTTTATATGCGGATCAAATTTTTTTTTCCGAGCAATTTGAAGCATTGCTAAAGATAAATCAAAGCATGTAAGTCTTTTACAGAGACTTGCTAAAGCTGGACTATTCTTGCCAGTGCCGCTACCCGGTTCAAGAATTGATTGAAAGAAGTGATTAGACAAATTGTCTTTAAGACAGTGGTGGTCTAGATCTCTAGTTTGATTGACGCAGCTGTCGTAATCTTTTGACCACAAGTCATAGAGTTCTTTTATTTCTAAACTTTTGTCTACGGGCTGAATCCTTTTCGTAGTTTACACAGTAGTATAAGACAGATTAGTTATGCAAAGTTCAGCCTTATTTTCAGAATGTAGAACTTACCGTTATGCCCTTTGGCGAATTTGGGATGAGTCTTTAGACTCAGTTTTATTTATAGGCTTGAACCCTTCTAAAGCTGATGAAAGTTATAATGACCCCACAATCCGTCGTTGTATCAATTTTACAAAAAAATGGGGCTATGGTGGTTTATGCATGGCAAATCTTTTTGCATATCGAGCCACTGAGCCAAAAACAATGATGATTGCAGATGACCCAATTGGACCAGTAAATGATCAAATACTTTTCGACTTAGTGTCTAAAGCAAAAATTGTGGTTGCAGCATGGGGCAATCACGGCAGTTTTATGGGGCGTTCCGTACAGATATCTCGGTCAATCCTAAATTTAAGGTGCTTACGCATCAACAAATCAGGTGAACCTGCACATCCTCTTTATTTAAATGAATCAACAAGATTGATAACTTACTAATTTGCTTGAATTCTACTTCACAAAATTTAGAGCAATCAATTATGCAATTTGTACAAGTCAATCAATTTGGATGGATCAGATGTCTCTCTATTCCACGAACTATATTCAAGCACTTGTTGAAATCGCTGTTGAATAATAGACTCATAATATTTCTTATAATTATCATTGTATTCTTGTACTGAGTCATTTACATACTTTGAAAACGGCAAATCTTCTTTGCTTTGAATGAATTTTTTATCTTCAATCATCTTAAGAAGTTTGCCTACGCTTAGACTAAGCTCTTGCTGGCTCAGCCATTCCGAAAAATAAGCTGAAAAGAAACCATGTAAATCTTCTTCACTCGCGGTGTTAATGTTGAAATTAAAAAAGCTCGTATCATCTTTAATACCGTAGACAGGCGTTACAGCATGATTCAATGCGAGTTCTCCATCTAGAACCATATTTAATAGTTTTGATCTTTCAACAGCCCATTGAATTGCAAAACTCTTATAGTCTTGGTAGCTAACTTTCTTTTGTTTGTATTGCTTATGCATTAGGTATTTTTGCTTATAAAATTCTGGCGCGTGATGACTTACAGTGACGTAGCGTGTTGATTCGAGAAATTGTTGCACGACTTTATTTTTTGAATTAGGGAACTCACCTGTAAATGCATTGATAAATTCAAAAAAGGTCATTGGTTTGTGCGCCACCATAACCTTTAGAACTTTATCGAACGGGTTCTCAAGATCACTTTTGAACAATAAATTGTAGATTAATGTAGCGATTACCCCTTCTGTCCTGAAGAGATCATCCGCTGAATCTACCTGACCATCTTTTTGATGACCATCATTAACTAGGCCAAGGTGATTATGCTGTGCGGCCACCAACCGTCGATACTTAATTTGAGTGAAGAGTCTACGTTTTTCAGCTGACCAATCTTTGCGGTTTACAAGTTGATGATTAATTTCACTTGGAAATAATTCTAAAGTTGCCAGCTCCATTGCTTCAGCTATTCCCTCAATAAAGGCTAGGTATTCATCTGTGACTAGGTCCGCTCGGTGACCTTTGTTAGATAGTGATCGAGATTTCATTTCAAGCATTCGCTCGCCATAAATATCACCCATTATTCCATGAAACATCTCATGAGCAATCAGCGGTGCTAGGTAATTCTCGGATACGAAGTCATCAAAGCTGATTTCGCCCCGACTAAGACCAAGTGGAGCAAGAATTAATAAAGAATTGGTTCTTAAATCATCCTTTGATACATAAATACGTAAAGAACTAACCGCTGGTCCGATCTTTCCAAAGGTATCTCCACATAGCACGACATAGGGCGTATCCACTTGATCAGGTGAGTTGTACTTTCCGTGAATTTCGAGATGTATGGCGCGTGCTTGTTTGCGTAAAGAGTGAACAAACTCAATCATTTTTGATTGATTGAGAAGTTTTTTAATTTGTTCTAATTCGGGCCTTGAATCATTTTGAAAAATCAAAACTTTTCGATTATTTTCACTTATGGTTTCTATGTTGGGTAAAAATGGCATTCGTTCAGGATTTTTAAGCACAGGCTTCACGAACAACCAAGGCGCGGCACTTAAACCTACTAAAATCAACTGAAACAACATAAGTGCTCTGATGATTACTTTCATATTATCCTCACAGAATTCGTACAAGAAAATCTGTAAGGTATTTTGAGAAATATGAGCGCAATGACTATCTGCAAAACGCCATGTTTTGGATGTTTATGAAGTTTGGATAATCTATTTATTTAAATCGAGCTCGATAGCGCTCTTTGAGCTAATTTTACATGAATTTTACTGCTTGAAGTCTAAATAGGTTGTAAATTTGCAGGAAGCCCTTGCCAAAATTCAATCCCTCCTCAATATTAAACGTGGAATTTTTTATTAAATTTTGTGCAGAAAGGAACGTATCGTGTCTTATTCATTACGATTGTTAGCAATATTCGCTTTGCTCAGTCATATTTTTCTGCTCAGTGGCTGTAACGGAGATTCATCCGGAGCTGCTAATCCTGATTCGAATTCAGGGTCACCAATGATCTTGGATGTTGATGCTGTGAGTGATTACTCCCATGATTTGGGTGATTCAACAGTACCTGATAATAACCCTTCTAGAATTCCAGAGACTTCGCTCACAATTAACCCAACAGTCAACATGATAAGGACAGAGTCTGATTTGAGCGATACTTTAATGCCAAGTCTTCCCGAGCCCCATGCTAATGGTTTGCGTAGTCTGTTTTGTTCTTTCCCTCACAACTTTCAGCGGGGTCGTTACCTCAAGACTTCAAAGTACGGTCCTATCGGGCAAGTACAAGACAAGCTTGGTCTTGAAATTGATGGAATCATGGGGAAGCAAACAATTGCTTCAATTAATGATTATAAGCGTAAACTGGGTTTTGAAGCTGATAATTGCTTAGATGTACAAACCTGGCAGACAATGTTTCCAGATCGGCCCATACCCACTCAGCTGGAGCGTGCTATTAGTCTGACTTTCTTTATGGAAGGTACCGATTACGACCAAATCGAACGAAATTATGGTACGGCTGACAAATCTGGAATGACCTGGGGGCCGCTAGGAATGACACTTGCATCAGGTGAAATTCAAACTATATTGAAAAATATTAAATCTAAGCACAGTAGATTATCTGATGATCTCACAAGCTCTGAAGTGACTATGTTCGATCGATTAGCCAAGGCAAACTTGAGTTCTGGTGATAGTTTGAACTTCAAATCTCTTAAAGCCCTCATCAGTAAGCTAGCAGGATTAGACTATGTCCGAAAAGAATACGATATCGAAGCTTATCGCTCGGTGAATAATCGTTTCAAATATTATGAAAACTTTCTGAAAGAAATGGGCAAGAATACTGTGGTAACTGAATTAGACTGGGCAATGTTTTGGGATGTTGCTACGCAAACAGGTTATGCTCAAAAGAAATCTAACGCGGTACGGTCAACTATTTCAGTGAATATAAGTAATCTTACTCTGGATGAGCGCAGAAGGCGCATGGGTGATGTGATTGCCGATATGGTGGCTGCTCGCTGGAAGCAAGACCGAACATTAAGGAACTCCGCCTTCTATGGTGAAAATTCATTTGTAGGTAAAGCCTACGGATTTGACGAGCGACCTATTTTTCAGAGCATTTCTGAGAAAGCTCCGATATTAGTAGATCAAACTTCTGAAGACAAGCTTCCTAGTATGGATGAAGTAGCCTTCTAGGCGAAGCAACACTTATCACTTAGCTTCATATGGTTTTTGCATATGATGTCTGGTATGAACCCTTACATCTTAACAGTGACAATTGCATCATGGCCTGTATTGATTGAATCCAATAATTATTGGACATAGTGAAACCAACTACTTACTATCGCAAAAATGAAATATCGTCTTGACCACTAGGGGCCACGAGGAATTGCTGTTCTTGCGGTGCTTCTGTTTCATTTAGATTCTACTTTATTACCAGGTGGTTACCTTGGGGTAGATTTATTTTTCGTGATTAGTGGTTTTCTAATCGCGAATCAAATTGCTAATCATGGAAGAGAGGGATATTGGCATTTATCTACTTACCTGAAGCGAAGAGCATTAAGAATATTTCCCGCACTGTTCTCAATGATATTCATCACTTTGCTGGCGGGTTTTTTCCTATTACTAGCAATTGAGCTTTAAAGACATTTAAAATCTATAGAGCTACTCAAATTTTTAGATAAGTCAATTTACAAATTAAACCCATCGACACGTTTTGTGAAAACGAAAAAAATCTATGTCATCCAATGAGAAATGGACAGATACTTTCCTACGATGATGATCATTTAAATTTTGCTGGCTCACAATTCTTAGCAATAGAACTGTTTTCAAAGGTGGATTTATTTACGTGAAAATGCTCTCAGATGCTTCAGCTTTTTCTTGAACATTTTAAGCACATAAGGTTTTCAATGTTCCAACATAAGTCTGGTATTAAACTCATTCTAATCTATTGTTAAACTGGATATTAATTCTAACCACTATGACAAAGGCCAACTTATGTTATCACTTACCAAAATATTACTTTTAATAGTAACCACTATATCGTATTCAGTGTTCGCGTGTTCGTGCGGATGTCTGGACCACAAAAAGACCAACTCTCACTCACATGATCATGCCCATAAGTCTCATGATCACTCCAAAAAAGCCGCCGTCAATTCGGTGCATTCCATCGAGGCTGACTTGATCAACGGAGAAACAATATCGCTTTCGGAATATGACGGCAAAGTACTGTTAATAGTAAATACAGCTAGCAAATGTGGATTAACCTCACAGTACAAGGGACTCGAGAAACTATACAAGTCCTACAAGGCAAAGGGCTTTGAAGTATTAGGGTTTCCCTGTAATCAGTTTGGGAACCAGGAACCCGGTACAGCCGAGGAAATTAAAAACTTTTGCACCTTGAACTATGGAGTGACTTTCCCAATGTTCAAAAAGATTGATGTTAATGGGTCTAATGCACATCCGCTATTTACTCTGCTAAGAAATGAAGCGCCGGGCTCTCGTGGCGGGAAGATCGGCTGGAATTTTACCAAGTTCCTAGTGGATCGCAATGGTGAAGTTGTTAAGCGTTTTGCACCAATGACGAAACCAAAATCTATAACTCGTGACATCGAGTCCCTGCTTGCAGAAGCGATTTAGGTCATATATCAGAATCGGCGTATTATTAGTTTGTTGTGTAATGCTGCTAACGCCAAATGTAAACGCTGGAGAAGTTCTGGACGAATTTCTCTGGCGTAACCGTTTGATCTTAATTTCTGCACCTTCAGCTTCCAATACACTTTTCAAGAAACAATCACATCTCTTAAACTCAGAGCTTATCGATTTAGTTGATCGTGATCTGGTTATTATATCGGCCTTTGCTGACACGGGTGATTATTACATAGACGGAGTTCCATCTGGGCCATCCAAAAAGCTTCTCAACAAATTTAAGATACCGAAGTCAGAATTTTGTCTCATTTTAGTTGGTAAAGATGGCACACCTAAGCTTCGGAAGATTGGTAGCTTAGTTAATCCTAAGACTTTATTTTCTTTGATCGACTCCATGCCAATGAGAAAATATGAGATGGCCACCAAAAAATACCCTTCTAACCCATAATTATTAGACATTCGTAGCTCTCTAAAATTTATTTTTGTTTGATATAGATCAAAAAGTACCAATTTAGACTTTTCAAAACCCCTATTAGGGTTGTTATTATTAGAGTCTGTCAATTTAATTTTGGGGGCAAGATGATATTGCGGAGTCTTAAGATTTGGATGATTGTTCTCATCAATTTCACTGTCTTTTGCGATGATCATTTCATCGAGACTCTGGGAGAAGCGGCCTCAGGTGAGCCACGAGCTCAATTTGAGCTTGGCTTACATTATTTTAACGGCGACGAAGTAATACAAGATTATTCGCAGGCCGTTAAATGGTGGAGGAAGTCAGCTGCTAAAGGTAATTCTCAAGCAATGTATGAGCTTGGAATAGCTTACCAGAAAGGTCTCGGCGTAGAGATTGATTTTACTGAGGCTATTAAATGGTTCATTACTGCGGCAGAACACGACCATTCGGGTG
Source organism: uncultured bacterium (assembly GCA_964603885.1). Lineage (GTDB taxonomy): Bacteria > Muiribacteriota > UBA6191 > UBA6191 > UBA6191 > JAYZAC01. Next base: position 190 of record CAZRWM010000111.1, on the reverse strand, counting down.
CAGTTACGCGCCTCGGCATTATGTATGAGCTTGGCCAGGGAGTAGTAGTCGACCATAAAGAAGCGATCATTTGGTTTGATATTGCAGCGAAACAGGGCGATAAAGTAGCGCAATATCGATTGGGCATGCTTCATTTTGTTGGTCACCCTGATATTCGTGATTTTGTGAAGGCCCACATGTGGTTTAGCAT
>CAZRWM010000110.1:0-7745 GCA_964603885.1 uncultured bacterium | reverse complement strand
TGTGGATTTCAATGCAGTAGAGGTTTTATCTGATGGTAATCTAATAGGAGGTACAGTTACTTGGAGCCCTGACTATAAGAGTTTCGTATACAGTTCTCTAAATATTCCGTTTTTACCCAATCAAAATGTAGAAATAGGCTTTACTAACCTTATCACTGGAAAGAATGGCAGAGCTTTAGTAACAACCGATGTGATTCAAATTACTTCTAGCTTTTTTGGAGTTGGCTCTGATCAATTTATTGAGGATTGGGCTTTCATTGCTGGAAATACTTCCGATAACGGTAATCTTAGTATCTTAGAGCCTTCGGGAACTGGAGCCCTGGCACCTTCCACTTGGACGACTACCGTTGTATTTAATAAACCTGTAAATCCATTAACCTTATCTGCGGATGATTTTGTGCTCATTGAAGTGGCTAATGATCATAGGATTCCTGTGGAAATCAACTTACGAAAGGGCGGAACGAGTGTTGACGTTAATCCCACTGAATTGTTAAGGGCTAATCAGGGCTATCGTTTAAGGATAAAGAGTACCAATTTAAAGAGCTTAACTGATTTAGGAATGAATGCTGACTACGTCTATAACTTAAATAGTGAGTTAACTGGTCCGAAGTTACTAAGTATTAATCCACAGAATGGACAAACTGATGTGGCTAGGAATTCAGTCATTGTTGCTAAATTTGATCAAGCGATTTTAGCTGAATCTGTCAATACCAGTAATTTGTATGTTGAAAGCACTTCAGGGGTGCGATTGGAAGGTAATTTTACTAATACCGATGATAATCTCTTTTTCACATTTGATTTTTTAGATTTATTAAATTCAGGCGAACACTACAATATAACGGTGAGTAATCGCATAAAATCTCTAACTGGTGTGCCTCTAACTAGTTCATCAACTAGTGTATTCGAGGTTTCAACAAATAATGAGATTGATCTAGCTGGCCCGGTTGTACTAGATATCTATCCTGCAAATTTACAGAGCGATGTCTCTACCGATGCAATGATAATTGTGACTTTTTCTGAGCCAGTAAATCTTGCTGATGTAACTGCTCAAATGTTTAGTTTATCGCAAATATTAAGTGAAACGATGTCATTAACTGTTAGTTATGAAGTTCGAACAAATCTCCAGCAAGATACGATATTTTTAGATCCGTATGAGCCGCTAAACCATTCTGCAGATTATCAAGTTGTTGTTACATCCGGTGTTAGAGATTTAGCAAACAATAATTCTGTTAATTCGGTCAGTATAACTTTTAAGGTTACTCCTCAGTCTGATTTAATTGGTCCCGGAATTGCCAATACGACTCCGGGTGATAGTGCCACGGGTGTGCAAATTACCACCCAAATAACTATCTTATTTAATGAGCCAATCAACGCTATTGATGCTACGGATTCTAGTAAAATTCGGGTAAAAACTTTCGCCGGTGATGAAGTAGTTGCAAGTTACACTCAGGAACAAGGAGGCAAACTTGTACGTATCATTCCCCAAGAAAGCTTACTTAGACTGACTCAATATGTTGTAACAATTGGTCAGGACGTACGAGATTTGTCCGGAAATCCTAGAACACAAGTGACGACCTTCAGTTTTACTACCGAGGACTTTTCAGACTCTACACCTCCAGAAATTACATTATTAACGATCAACGCAATTCCAGCAGGACTAAATGGAGATGGGGGCCCGTTACTTAACAACGTAGGTAACAATGTGACTCCTGTTATTCATGTTCCAACTAACGGTTTTACAATCGATTTGTATTACTTTGACCCTGGTTCAGGAGGAGAATCTTCAGGAGTTGATCAAAGTACAATTTCCATTTTGGATGAAAAGGTAGTTTTTGATTCGAATCAGAATCAAACGATTACAAATTTGAACTTATTGCAACAAGGAGTAACTCCTATCCATGGTGACGGGCATACGCGACTTATCGTCCCATCGAATTGGTCTTTTGCAAGTGGATTGCATACTTTGAGAGCTCAAGTGAAAGATCAGTCTAATGCCGGTAATTTAAGTTCAGAAGTCAGTTATTCATTTCAAGTAACTCCCATTAGCTCGGAGCCTCTTAACTATCCCTTTGAGAACGGAACGACAACTTTTTCTTTGGATTATGAGAGTGATCATTATTTATACGATACGAGCGTACAGTTGGGCCAACTAAGGCTTCGGACTTTATTCGAAAGTGACGGATCAATTGATTTTAATCAAGAGTTGATGCTACTTGGTCTAATCAGTGATAACACTCTATACGAAGTAGGCGACCCACGCCTAAATCCGGGTAGCGAGCCATTCCCTACAACTATCGCCAACAATGTGACGTCTCTTTTGCAAGATCTGATCTTGGGTGAAGTTCGAAAACTTTTTGATCTTGATATGTCTACTGGAGAACCTACTGACCCAGACCTTGGGATGAAGCTTAGATTTGAAAATCAAATCTCTCCATCCAATCAAACAGTTAGCCGTATTGCTATTGGAGGGGATAACGGAGCAGAGGTCAATGGAGGCTTGGGAGTTGTTAAATCTATGCATCGAAGCATCTACAACACGGCTAATCGTAACCAGTATTTGAGTCTCGTAGACCGGAGTGCAAATGTTGATGAAGGTTACGGAGTATTTAGTGCCCAAATAATACGTACTTATGCAAATGATCCTAATGGATTTAACGAATGGAACGCTCGATTTAGTCCAGTGAGTTATTTTGCGTACACCAATACTGCAGCTTTTTCAGGTCAAGCGATTGGTTTTTATCCTGAGGATGCTAATATTTATAATGTCGACCCATCTCAGATAGATACAATTGCGGTGGAATTTCACAGATTTAGATACACACAAATGCGTTTAGCCCTGGAAAGTTATGCCAAAATTATCGCTATCTCAGTCGCTAGAGTTGCGGCTACAGCCGTTGGCCTAATGCCTAAAGGTTTCCCACCTGCAGGTCTTTATGGGGGTAGTCAGAATCTGCCGGAATTTTTTATACCTGATGGATCAAATAATAATTTCTTGGACCTAGTTAATGAAAATAATTTGCTACGTGAAAGTATTGATCTAAATAGTATTTTTCAGAATAGCCCGGGTCCTATTGGTTTTTCTAATTTTGCTAAAATCTATCTGCGTAATTCGATAAGGGTCACGCAATAGTCCCTGTGTGAAAAAGTTTACTAAATTATTTCTGCGACATCGCTGTTCAATTGATACGCATCAATATTTACTTCACGTTTTTTGTTAGACTACTTTGCGTAAGGAGACAAAATGAAAATTCTATTGACCAATGACGACGGCTTCCAATCTCAGTCTTATCAAATGTTGGGGCTTGCACTTCAAAAGGATCATGATGTTCTGTTGATGTCCCCCGAGCGAGATTGCAGTGGTATAAGTCATGCATTTACATTGCGAGACCCTTTATTTGTAAAAAAAGTACCGCAGCATTTGAATCCATTGGGTCTCAGACGTTTTTACAGTTTTAGCGGCACTCCGGTAGATTGCGTTAAATTCTGTTTATTGAATTGGATGAAAGATGATATACCCGATGTGGTTATTTCCGGTATCAACCCGGGAGCCAACATGGGTTGTGACGTAATGTATTCGGGAACTGTCGCAGCAGCTATGGAGGCTTCGGTTAACGGCACACCAGGGATCGCATTATCGCACCACAGCCTAGAGTTAAAATCACAAAGAATTCAAGAAATTATTGATTGGTTTCTACCAAAATTGGAGCTTTTGTCGGGATTTCTCAAAAATCGTAATCGAATTTTGAATGTAAATTATCCAAACTGTTCACCTCAAGAATTAAAGGGTGCGAAGATATGTACTGTAGGTAAACTTGGCTACACAGATCATTATCTCAAACGCACTTCACCTCATGGTAAAGAATATTTTTGGTTATCGGGAACCATGGAGGTTGAGGGGGAGGAGGCAATTAGTGATAAAGTTCAAGTCGAAAACGGGTATATAGCCATTTCTCCTCTTAAAATCGACTTCTGTGATCGTGATGCCTTCAACGAACTATCAGAAATGCAGTGGAACTAGGAAACTTTTCTGTGGCAGGCTACGTATAAGATTAATGGATGCCAAAAGAGGATCGTTATGAATGCCACTAAAATCGAATCGTTATTCTGCCTTAAGAGAACTTGTGTGTTGACGCTATTTGTCTTTTCCTTGAGTCTTTTCCAACCTGTTATTCAGTTGATGGCTATGGAATCGAACTTTTATGATGGTCCTGGTGGTTATGCGCAGACTGAAGTGCGTGAGGGTTGGATGGATCGAAACTTTGACCGTTTTGGAAGAATTCAAAATGCGAGCATGGCTCGGGCTAACAAAATCGTAGGTTTAACATTGGGTGGTGCGGTCGGTGGTGGTCTTGTTCTAGCTCTTGGATTGGCGGCAAGCCCTATCTTGGCAGCGACCACTGTGATTGGATCGGTTTTAGCTGGTGGATTTGTGGGAGATCAATTCGGCAATCAGACCCGTAATGCGGTGGGCCAAGCTACATCCTCATCAAATTTCATGTCATGGGCGGGCGGCTTAGCTGGCGGTGCTTTAGGTTTTATGATGTTCCCAGGAGCATCCATAATCGGTGCGGCGTTAGGAGCAGGATTGGGTGGTATGGCTGGAAATGCTATCTCTGATAACAAGTACCGAATTGCAAATCTCCCTTCACGCTTGCTCAATGGTGGTATGGGCCGTTTAGGTGGGGGCTTCATGGGGCCTTCAGGATTCTTGCTCGAAAACCCTCTAATGCGTTCGAGGTTGCTATCCTCCCAAGCGAGAATGGGTGTAATGCCCGGCTGGTATGGTCATGATGGAATGTTTCGAGCAGGTATGGATCCACGTATGTCGAGACTTATGATGGAAGGGGTACCTGACTGGCGTAATGATTATGTGTGGCATGATAACAATGGGGATTTGGCATACCCCGGTTGGGAAAAAGATTTATACAGGCTCGATCAGAGCTCAGCTGTCCGTCGAACATTACCTGAATGGACTACTGGACATAGCGACTATAGATATGCCGGAGCTAGTTTAGACGATTATCATGATAGCGTGCCTGCTGAAGGATCTCTACAAAATCCAGATTGGGGTACCGGGGTTTCGTCTGGCAATAGCCTCCGGGTACCAGGCACCAGAACTTATGATTCTCCTCTGACTTCCGACGGAGAAACTTTCGTGTCAGATTATTCCGCAGGCTCCGAAGATAGCCTAATAGGATTAACGGCTCGTTATCACGATGCCGTAACCGAATTGCGTCAATTAACGGAACAAAACGCACCCGCATTGCGTCGTAAAAAGGCCCACCAAGAAGTCCAAAGGCTAGAAGCACTTTTACAGCATAGATTACGTTAGTCGAATTAATGTTATTTGCTCCCAGTCATATAAATATAAAACATCTGTTCGGCATAGCCTTAGTGCATCTAGTGGCTGGATTCTGTTGGTCAAACAGCACGAAGGTTCCAACTGAGGCTGCAATCAAGCCACGCGTTAGCCTGAAATCGGTAGGTTCTAGAATCAAAATGGGTATCAATAAAACCCAGTCGATCATGGATAATCGTGCCTTCAGTGAGGTAAAGCTGAAGACTGGTGAGCGTCTTCTATGGAATCAGACGGGGAAGTCAGCCTATCAGGTTCGGGGTAGTGGTAATGAAATTTTTTCCAGAACTAATCATTCGAATATAGTGAATCAAGGCAAAATTAAGATGCGAGGTACAGTAGATCCAGACGCATTAGCTCGCTACCAAGGACGTTTGGCCGAAGCACAGGCTCGGATAAACATAACACAAGCTCGCATTGAAGGACTTCAGTTGAAGCAGAGCGCAGGCATGGCTAGCGCAAACGATTTGCGGAATCTTAAGAAATTAAAATCGAATATGCCTAAATATCAAAAGGCCTACAGAGGGCTAGAATCTAGAACTACATTATCGGGTTCTCCTCTGGGTAGAACGGTGAGAACAGGTTTCAGTGGCGCATTGACGGCCGCAGGAATTCATGCCGGAATTTCCGTACTGTCTGACACCATTGATCATGATGGGGATGTAAACATCTCGCGAGCTTTGAGCTATATGGCGCAACCAAATTTTCTTGGGGGGATAGCTGGAGGTACGGTGGGTGCAATGATGCTATCTTCATTACCTGTGCCAGGAATAGCAGGGGGATTATTAAAAGCTTTGCCTATGTTCGTGGGAGGGGCCTTAGGTTTCGAGATCGGCTCTGGTAATATTGAAAATGTGAACTGGGTAAGATTGATTGGTTCAACTACAGCTTCTGCAGCGGCTTTTGGATTAATTGGTGGGCCGCTTGGGATGGCAGCTAGTATAATAGCTGGAATGGTCGTAGATCAGTTATTTGAAAGTCCTAATCCCAATTCTCAGCCTGTAGAAGACCCATTTATGCCGGATTGGGGTGAGATTGCAGCAAATCAGCAGGGCGCCGAAAGGATGAGCTTGCCTTCATATGTTCCTATGGGATCGTCCACAGATCGTACGGGAGCCAATGATGCTATTGGTAATTTTTCTGCGTTTGGCGAGAAACAGTCCTCCCGGCAACTTGAAGTTAATCCAGCCCCCCAGGCTCCCTTGGTGGGTAATGACTCTGCTACGATTACTGATAACGTTAGCGATTTAAATCAACTCACTGAGAAAATGCGTTTGCACTATGATCGCTATGTGAAGGCCATCAAGAGGAAGGATGCGAAATCAGCACAACTGGAGTTCGAGCGATATAAATCCATCAGTAATCAAATTCAAATAAAGCGCAGTGTTAACAGAAATTGATCGTAGAAAGATATTTTTGAACTAGAACGCACTCTTTTGCTCTATTTGATTTTTTTTACTTTCAAAATCTAAATTTGTCCTAATTGGTTGGTCGATACCCGACAATAATGAATTTGTTCCACCTACGCCAGTTAATGGCTATATTTTGCGCCCTTTGGATTTTGACTTTCATGGGACTGTCTACTATTAATGAGAGGCCCGGTGATATCTCAATTTTTGATTCTTCTAAATTAAAAACTATTTTGAGTAATGACGAGAGAAATAATATTTATTCTGAAGATCCTTTAGAGAGGTACATGCATAGTCTAACTGAAATTTCAGAGGATTCTGATTCGAGTCTTGATGAAAAAATTGAATCGATTCTTGCTTCCGATGTCCCTCCAATTCGGCTTGCCGAATTAGTCAAATGAGCTAATTTATAATTTCCTCATTAATACATACGATGTGCTTTGTGTTATGTCCACTCACTATTCATTATCCGATCTAACATTATAATTAAAATAATTTAATAAGTAGGGTGAGCTTGATTCGAGTTATATTGGCGAGTTTTATACTCGTAAATAGTTTATTTGCAGTTAGTTTTGATGGGCTACAGGGTGACTCCATTGTTTCTAAAAGACCTGTTAAGATCGAACCGAAACTGAAGGGTCTTCAAGTCAATCTGAGTGAACTCGACCACTTACATGGTTTAGATCATAGTTATAAACATCTTGAGATATGTAGCCCAAAAATGGGAAAGCGCTTTAAAAGCTGCCTCAGGACCTCCCTGCAACTGTTTAAATTTAATGCAAATACTCAGCAAGCTAGACAGGCTACTATCGATCTAGCCGAACAAATAATGAACAATCCTATTGAAGTAAGATCTGGTATTAAAGGTATAAAGGATGGAAAGCTTTACAAGGGATATCTTGGTCGATACAAGGGTCAATTAATTGAGATTAGAATCACCGAAATTGCGGCAGGAAAGAAAGATTTACCTGGCAAACTCA